>QIBA01000027.1 GCA_003225175.1 Acidobacteriota bacterium | reverse complement strand
ATGACGATCAGCAAACATGGAGAGTTGGAGTGCCGGAATATAACAACTCGTTCATGGGAGGTCAGGGTCGACACTGGACGAGCCATGCAGCAGAAACCAGCCCATGCTTCAGTAGGCGTGAGCATACTCCTTCCAGACTGGGGAGCAGGCATTCCTGTTTCCGACAGCACTTCGTCGGCGGTTAATTAGCTCACACGGTTATCATGTGCGCCACAGTGCGTCTCGGTTGTGTCTAGAAGATTGGGAAAGGCTCTGGCTTGTGGCTGCGAACGAGCGCGCAGTCCACATGGAAAGCGGGATCTCGCGAGCGAGCGAGGTCCCGCTTTTGTATTAGCTGCAGGTCTCTGCCTGAAGAGCTCAAGAACAAAAGGCCCCGGAATAGATCCGAGACCCTTCGTCTTTGAATTGCCCCTGATTTTAGATCAGTTTTCCCGTCCTTTTGCCGTCAGCACTGGACATGGCGCTTGCGCGATAACACCGTAGGAGACGCTGCGGCTGAACGCTGGTTTGTTGGCGTTGCTCCGAGCGCCCATAGCGATGAGTTCACTTCCACGTTCCGCCGCGCTCTCCAGGATCTCTTTCACCGGATTCCCGAAACGCACCATGATCTCTGGATTGCAGGTCTTGATGGCTGTTAATGGCAGCGTGCGGTGCAGACCATCTTGCATCAATGCAACGTTTATCCGAGCTTGTGTCGGCCTTTAGGCGCTTGTGCGATTTTTTACGGAGCTGTACTCATCGCATTGTCGTTGCGTATCCACAGTATAGGGAGACACTTGCATCTCCTTCATACGAGGTGAGTTGCCGCAATTCGGAGGTACCACGAAGATACAGGGCGTCGCCGGGTAACGCGGAGGTGCATTTTAGGGAGCAATCAAGGAAGTTGGCTTTATAAGCTGAAATTGTGACCTGCGTCACATACTGATGTTCGGCACCAGGCTTAGACTGTTCTTGAGTTAGACGACAGGAGGGACCGATGCGCTCCCCATACGGCCTCGACATTATCGAAAATTGCACCCGCTGTCCTTATCGCGAAGAGCGTCTATTTTGTAATCTCTCAAAACCAGCAGTCGAACACCTGCAATCCATCAAATCCACATCGACCTATCCCAAAGGGGCGATGCTTTTTGTCGAAGGGCAGGAATCACGCGGAGCCTTCATCCTCTGCAAAGGGAAAGCCAAGCTGTACACCTCGTCAGCCGATGGACGAACCATCATTCTTCGCATTGTCACGCCAGGTGAGGTGCTGGGACTGACTTCGACGATCGCCGACAAAGCCTATGAAGCAACCGTCGAAGTGCTGGAACCGAGCCAGGTAAATTTTCTGCCCAAAGCCGAGTTTTTGAAGTTTCTCAGCCAGCATGGCGACGCCAGCATGCACGTTGCAAAGCAACTGAGCGCTAACTGCGCTGGAGCCTACGAGGAGATCCGCTGCCTCGGATTGTCTGCTTCGTCAGCCGAAAAACTGGCTCGGATGTTGCTCGCTTGGGCCGATCCCGAATTGAAGGGCGCCAACAAAAAAGAAGTGAAGATTACTCTGTCACTGACCCATGAAGAAATCGCGCAGATGATTGGATCTTCCCGAGAGACCGTCACTCGCCTCTTCGCCGAATTCCGCCGCAAGCAATTCCTGACGATCAAAGGCTCAAGCGTTTGGTTGCGAGATCTTCCGGCTCTGCGGCAGTTGGTCGCCCACGTAAACTAACGGCGATTGGGTTTATGTCACTTGATGAAGTGATATCGGTCACAGCGGCGATTTAGCTTCCCCCTTAATGTTGTGTGCATGCAGCATACGATCACTTCCGAAAGGTTAGAGGATCGATGTTTCAGGGACATTCTTCTGAATCTAGTTCCCGGACTCCCGCCTGCCGCTGCCTCTTCGCTCAGCTGTGCTCCCGAGCTGCGGAATTATGGCATCGGAGATCTGATCATCCGCGAGGGAGAACCTAGCGAGGGCATTTTTCTGCTGATTTCGGGGATTGCGCAAACCTCGATTTCAAAGAACGGTTTGCAAACCAAACAGGTAAGCCTCCACCAAATCTCAGCACCAGCAGTATTGGGTCTGGCAGGCACGATGCTTGCTCAGCCGTCCACGGTGACGATCTCGGCACTCAAAGCAGCTGAGACAGCATTTATCTCTCGCGCGCAATTCCTGCAAGTGCTTGCACAATTCCCTCAAGCTGGCCTTGCGTTTTCACAATTGATAGCTACGGAGCTTGCCCACACTTATTCGCACCTGAGTCAGCTTCGCGGTAGTCCGCGCATGGGCAGTGCGTCTGCCCCAGCACGCTAACGTCTCTCGTCCTGCCGATACCAGTGGGTGTGTGATCTTCATCACAGCCGCACTACCGAGTAGCTCATACGCTAATGTCGTGAGCGGTCATAGAGTGTCTTTCCCGAAGTGATGCGATATGGAGGGACCTATGTTTGATTCCTATTTCTTTACCATTCAAGCATCTTCCGAAGCGGCCAGTTCGAGCGGGCCAGAGTCATCTCGGAAGTCTTCCCAGTTGCACCCGAAAGTCGCTTGAGGACGTGCAGCAAAGGCTATGTTTAGAAACCCGGCTTTGCCGCTGGTGAAGACTCCTACGTCGCCATTCGTTACTTAAATTCCATCCTCTGTTCTCTCTCTGTTCCAGAGATAAGCAGACCGATGTTCATTCCAGATTTGAATGATTTTGTCTCGTAATACGTCTCCTCATCGCCAAGGCTAGTTGCTATGCCTTGTCGCGCTTTCTTCAATTCGCCCGCCCCGGGCACACCACGGTCTGTGGCATTAGCACTCTTGGGGAGCTACTCGGCTCGGCTGGTGTTTCCTTACGCCAAAATCCTGAGATGCGCACGCAGAGGTGGTACGAAGCTGCTGCTGCAATGTGTCTTGCGCACAACTCATCCGAGAAGATGCAACACTGCTCATAACGGATTCATCACTTACACAGAGACTCTCCGTGGAACGGGTCGTCGGGTAAGGCTTATGAATGCTATGAAGCAATAAAGGACTGTCTTGATTATTGATTTCCTGTGCACGAAATCACAGACGGACTCCCGAACCAGAAGGAGACGTGTTGGTGGATCTCTTGTTAAGCCATTCCCGGCGTATAGGGTAGAGGCCCACAAGCTGCACATTGAAGGAGAAGTATTGCTCGAAGTGATGTTCGCTGCATCCGGAAACATTCATATCGAACCAGTAGTCCGCGGTCTGGGAGACGGACTGCATGAAGCGGCACAACGCGCTGCGGAGCAAATTCGGTTCCAGCCGGCTAAGCGAAACGGTCAGCCATACGACTCCAACGCGACGGTGCGCATTGTTTTTGAATTGGCACAATGAAGACTAAGAAGCGCAAAGCTGGTGCCATGTGTCTGTGAACTCTCAAGGAGTTTCCATGTCGATAGCTCGCAATTCAATTTTTGCGGCCATGTTGGTTTCATCCCTTGCAATGGCGAGTTTGGACGCGCCTTCCACTCCGTCGAGTGACCAAGCGGCGCATTCCACCTACGAGGCCCTCTCTAACAGCATCTTCTACCATGAAGCCAAACTTGTGGAGAACATGCATAAGTACTCCCCGCTGGTTGAGACCTACATTCAGCAGATGAAGCAAGATCCGGAATTGGGAAAAGTCCCCGCCAGTGACAACTATTTCCTCGGGCGTCTCGTGCTCGATAACCGCGGGATCAACGACCAAACATACGGGAAGAAACAGTCAGGCAAGTTTAAGAGGGTGCTGGATCGGCTCGACGGCTTTTATAAAATGAAGTATGTACCGCAAGGCTTCATGCAACTGATCTTCTTGAATAGCGGATTCGACAGGGAAGATTGTGAACTCAAATATCAGCGGCAAGAGTTCCTGGGCGAAGTTCGCACTCTGGTGTTCAATGTAGTCCCGCTTAAGCACACCAAAGGCGTCCATTTCGTGGGCCGTATCTGGGTGGAAGACCAGGACTACAACATCGTTCGCATCAATGGAACTTATGCACCACAATCCAGGGGCAAGCACTACTTCCACTTCGATAGCTGGCGACTCAACCTGCAACCGGGATTGTGGCTTCCTGCGTACGTCTATACCGAAGACTCAGATGTGAAGTACGACCTGGTCCGCAAGCTCAGCATGAAGGGACAAACGCGTTTGTGGGGCTATGACTTGAAGCATTCTGGCCAGCAGACGGAGTTCACCGATATGCAAGTTGAATCGCCCGCCAAGGATGTGGCGGACCACAGCGGTAACGGCGCTAACGAGATCAGCCCGATCGAGAGCCAACAGAAGTGGCAACGCGAAGCCGAAGATAGTGTGCTCGATCGCATGGAGCGCGCAGGCGTCCTGGCCCCGGATGGGGAAGCCTCCAAAGTACTGCAGGCGGTGGTGAACAATTTTGAAGTCACTAACAGTCTCAACATCCAGCCGGATGTCCGTTGCCGAGTGCTGCTCACAACTCCGCTGGAGACCTTCACGATCGGACACACAATTGTGATTAGCCGGGGCTTGCTCGATGTATTGCCGGATGAAGCCTCTCTGGCCATGGTACTGTCGCACGAATTGGCACACATTGCCCTCGGACACTCCGTGGATACAAAGTATGCCTTCAGCGATCGCATGATTTTTCCTGACGAGGATGTGCTGCGCAAACTTGTCATGCAACGTAGCGAAACTGACGAGATGGCTGCTGACAAGAAGGCCAGTGAGCTTCTGCGCAATTCGCCCTACAAAGACAAACTGGCGAATGCGGGATTATTTCTGCGCGCGCTGCAAGCACATGCGCACGAGCTGACCTGGCTTATTGATCCTAACTTCGGCAACCGCATGGCTAAGGGAAGAGAACTGTTCCGGATGGCTTCTCTCGAGCAGTCGGCGCCCCAATTGCAACGTGGGGACGTGCATCAGTTGGCAGCGCTGCCGCTTGGCAGCAGAGTCAAACTCGATCCATGGGACGATCAAGTGAGTTTGCAGAAGAGCAAACCAGTTCCGCTGTTGACCGCGCGTGACAAGATGCCGTTTGAAGTTACGCCTATGTTTCCCAACCTTGCGCGCACCACGAATGCGGCAGATGTAGTGGCGCAGCAGAAGCAATAGATAGAAGCCTCCGACTTTAGTCGGGGCTTCCATCAGAATGGTCTAAGCGACGGTTTGGACTATACGACCGTCCAGGATCATAGAAGGAGTCGTTTCCACCAGGTTCCAAGCAGCCTTGTCTCCAATAATCTTGGCGGCAGTGTCTCGAGCCCGTGACAAAATCGGCGGTCGATGTTTAGGATCGTGAGCATCTGTAGCCAACAGATGAACGAGCCCACTCCGAAGTAGCCAAACGGCTGCTTCTTTGGCCGCTCTTCCCCAACTCCCGGTAAGAGCACTCGCGGTCACCTGAATAAGACACCCAGCTTCGATCCAAGGAAGGACAGTTTGCGGATGTCGCTGCAGAATTGGATTACGTTCCGGGTGAGTGATGATCGGATGCAGCTTCAGCTCGGTAGTCATTCCGAAAAGCAGATGCTCGAAATTCGGCGGCAATCCATAGTCGCTGAATTCGATTAATAAGTAGGGAGTACCTTCGATCAAGAACCGGCCGGGATTAGCCCATAGGGTCTGGATATTTTCATACGATAAGTGGAAATCGCATCCCAAGCTGAATTTCATCTTGCCCTTGACTCTTGTCTGAAGCTCCATCAAATGCTTCGACAAATCTGCCCGGCGATACTCAAACTGGGAATTCGCGTGCGGCGTCGCCACGATGTGGGTTATGCCGTCATCTAGTGCCACTTGACACATCTGTTCGGCGATTTCCCATGAGGCAGCACCGTCATCTACGAACGGCAAAATATGGCAGTGCAGGTCAATCATTATGGTAGAGAGCTTCAGTTTTCCGGGTCGATTTGGCTCGGACTCTAACGCACCTTCGACGGACTTGCCTGCTGGGTATCGAACGCTCCCGCAAAACCCGCGCCCGCCACCGCGCCAATTGCGACAAGACCGACAATGGCCCCAATCTTCCAGTTACCAAAAAAGCCGCTGCTCGTCGCTTGCGCCACTACGGGGGGATTTTGTCTCGAATCGTTTGCCTGCGGGCCGGAAGCCGTTCCGGCATCGTTCGGCTCTCCAGGAATCATGCGGGTCATCATCTGTCCCTGATTCAGTGTGACGCTCCGCCCTCCGCTTGTAATATTGAGCGGGCCTTCAAGTGCGGCAAGCTTTTCCATCCCATCTTTGTTTATCAGTACAAACTTAGCGGCGCGCGCGGCTGAAATTGTAAGATCCCCAAATTCCACATTCAGTCCATTCGCACCACTTACAGACAGGACGCCGCGCTCGAAGACAATGTTGCCGCCGCGATATTGGAGAGACGAATCATTACGCAGCGAGAACACAGTCTGGGCCACCTTCACCAGGGCAGTCGAATTTGGTCCCGTTTTGATCCGGTCACCGGGGAAAATCGTCGAAGTACGCGGGGCCTGTTGGCCATTGAGTTCCACGCTTCCGGAACCGATCAACATGGCTGCATTTGTGTCTGCGGCCAGCAATGTGTACGGCAAGGTCAGCAAGAGAATCGAAGTAACCACTGCTTTCATCATTTGACTTCCTCCACATTTGGCCTGCACAGGCCGAGATTCATAAAATGCCCTACCAACTATGAATGTTGTAAATCCAAGTTATGAGACTTTGCCCAGATAAGCTCCGTCAGCGCCTGCCACCGCGCCCAGAAGTACCGGCGAGCACGACGGCTCTGCTCGATCCTTTAGAATTGTGTGCTTCCGGATGGCGCAATCAAGACCCTCTGCCAGCGCAGTCGAGAAGCCGCTGCTAGTAAACAAATTCAAATCCATCAGCATGGGGCGCCCGGAAACATTCGGATACAGAGTGCAGCGTCCCTGCCACGCGCCATGCTTCGGATGCAGACTGAAGCTGATACTCCACTTAGCTTCAGAAAGAGCAAGCGATGAATTCCACAGGAATTCCAACTCGCCCTGATCATTTCTCGTGAACGGGTGCAATTGCACAGCCGCCGGAATGCCGGAATCAAGGTACAAGGTGATTCCATCAAAGCCCGCGCGTTCCAGGCATCCACGCAACGTCTGGCACACCTCGGCAAGACTCGCAGAAGAAGCAAGTACATCCGCAGCTATGCGTTCATAAACGCGTTTATCTTTATCTACTGCGGCTGAAACCACCTGATAGCCGGTTAAATAAGAGATTGTCGCAATTACGCCCGCCAGCAGGATCATTACCGATGTCACTACACGAGCAGAACCATAGATCGTTCCAATCAGGGATATGGCTCCGCAGGCGACACAAACCATCCAAAGAGTGACAACTGCAACCACCGGTGTAAATCCATTTGCTACTAGCGAATGCGACAAGTGGTCTCTTCCTCCCCTGGAAACCGGTCGACCACAAAGACGCCGGACTACGGTGACGAATGTGGTGTCACAAATCGGAACGAGCATCAGAACCAGTGGAAGCGAAAGCAAATCTAAGTAGCTCTTCAGGTAGGCATAGGTTCCGGTGAAAGCCAAACCAGCGAGTACAAATCCGAGGAATAGGGCTCCGCCGTCGCCCATGAAGATTAGGCCTCTCGGAAAATTGAATATCAGGAATCCGAGAACGGCGGCGGCCAAAGTGATGCACAGTACAAAGCCGACATGATCATTCTGCAGTAGCGCTATGGAGCCGCGAAACAGAGCAACAATGATAGCTATTCCAGCGCACAATCCATTCATGTTGTCGAGAAGATTGAACGCGTTTGTGAGTCCGACAAACCACAGAATTGTCACAGCGGCATTCACTAAGGGTAGATGCGTGAGGGGGATGCTGACACCGAAGAGTACAGGAATAGTCGAAAGTACAACTTGCACAGAGAGCTTGAGTCGCGGTGAAATCTGCCAGACATCATCTGCTAATCCCATCGCAAAGACTCCCAAACCGGCAAGCAGGATCACAGCGAAACGCTGATGCTGCCAAATGTGCATCCCGGCACACACGATTCCAAATGAAGCAACAATCGCAATTCCGCCGAAACGGGGAGTAGGTGGATGCTGCAGGCGGTCACCTACAGGGCTGGCAACCCATCCGTGACGAATGCAGATTTGCCTTATCAAAAAAGTGAGTAGAACGCTTATAGCTGCAGCACACAGCACTTCTATGTACACTGAAATGCCTCCAGGAGTCGTCAACGACAGTTTTCAATTCGAGCGTCCGCAGGGCTACGCAAGCGCGGCGACTGCGACCTGCGGCAGGTTAGATTCGGATAAATCCATGGCGACCCGGTCAATGATCTCGGCAATGTTCATTGTCGGCCTAAAACCGGTGAGTTTCTCCAGTCGCTCAAGGGACGGTACACGCCGGAACATGTCTTCGAAGCCGGACTCGTAAGCTGTTTCGTAAGGAACGTACTGAATTGGCGATGTACTGCCCACGCGATCCTTAACCAGACATGCAAGTTCTTCGATCGTGATTTCCTGGTCATTCCCGATATTGATGACCTGCCCAAGAGATTCAGGCGTTTGCAGCAGGCGAAGCATCGCCTCTATCACTTCTCCGACATAGCCAAAGCAGCGTGATTGTTTACCGGAACCAAACACCGTGATGGGTTGATTGGTAATTGCCTGCATCACGAACGTTGGCAATACCATCCCGTATCTGCCGGTTTGCCGGGGACCTACAGTGTTGAAGAAGCGACCGATCGTGACTGGGAGTCTTCGTTCGCGCCAGTATGCAAGCGCAAGGAACTCGTCAACGGCTTTAGAAGCTGCGTAACCCCAACGCGATTTCGCAGTCGCACCCAGAACGAGATCGTCATCTTCCCGGAAGACGCCGTTACCATTTTTGCCATAGACTTCCGAAGTAGAGGCCAGGAAGACTCGCTTCTTTTTCTTAGATGCGGCGTGAAGGACCATCTCCGTGCCACTAATATTGGTTTCGATGGTCTGCACCGGCTTTTCAATAATGAGCCTGACCCCGACTGCGGCTGCGAGATGAACAACCACGTCGCTGCGATCGACCAGCTCAGCCAGTAA
>QIBA01000026.1 GCA_003225175.1 Acidobacteriota bacterium | reverse complement strand
GGATTCGGCACGCAGGACCACGATGCAATCGTCTCCGCCGGGTTCACGACTTATCTGAGCAAGCCCGTCAGTTCAGAACTCCTGCGGCGAAATCTCGAGCGATTGCTGAACCGTCGGCGATAGACGATGGCTGCGTAAAGCTTCACCTCGGCAGCGCAATTGGGAGAGTCTGTCTCGTAAATGTAAAACGTCTGTCGCCCAAATTGGGATGAAGTGTCCACAATTCCGAGTAGAGCGACGGATTCAGCGTGAGCGTCGCTTAATTCACTGCTGTGCGCGGAACAGCGAATTTATCAGCGAATTTAACAGCGAATTGTTTTGCAAAAAGGTGGCGAGCAACGGACAATTCCGCGCAACCACATGCAGCGTCAGGGATTATGGAAATTCGAGTTTTTTCCCGGCCACCAAGAACAGTGAATAACAGTGAATAAGCAGTGAATTCTGAAATTCGCAATCCGTTGCTCGCGCCAACGTCGGATGATTGCGACAAGCACTCTCCCACAGCCGCCTGAGTTCCAAAATGACATTTTTCGTTGACTCGCAATCTTGACTCGTGGTAGCACCGAACCAAGTTCGGTGCTGAGGCAGGTTCGGTGATGAGCGATGGCCGCTCCGGACAGACGAAAGCCGAGTGGACTCTATGAGACGAGTGGCTCGCTTCTCCCTTTCGCTTCGTCCGTCCCATTTGCCGTCCAACTCGGGTGCCCTGTTGATGAGTTTGAAACAAGAATAGAAGGTGAAAGGATCGGTCAGCCGGCGAGCGTTAGGGAAGGGCATGAGGTTCAGGGAATGGGAACGAGCCTCAGGGAAAGGCACGACTTCAGTTCTGTCGTTAATAAGAATTGGTTCAGGGAAGGGCATCGGCTTCAGCCGTGCCGTCACAGCGCAAGCCTTTTTGTTTTGCGCTTTAGCGGCTGAGGTCTCATGTTCCTTCTGAACGAAACTTTTGGCTCAGCGGCTAAAGCGGAAAAGAAAAAGAAGAATTCCTATAACGGCACGGATAAATCCGTGCCCTTACCTGAGCCGGGCGCAAGGCGGCTGTGGGCTGTGGTTATAGCGTCGCTTCTCGCTGAGCACGAAATCAAAAACGGAGTTCCGCACATTCTCGAATCCCACCCTCGCGAACGGCGCGCGAGGATGGGCCACCCCGTTACATGGGAGTCTAACGCAAAAACCAAAACGGGAAACAGGGTCGGCCACCGCAGCCTATGGACTCAAATGTTGAGCCAGGGGTTGGGCATAGCAGCTCCCGCCGCCTAGTCAGGATTTCATGAATGTGTGGGGGCTCGGCGGAATTCGCGCTTCTGGTAATCGGCAGTAGCGCTGCAATAAGCACATTGCAGCGCAATCGACTCTTGCTGTCCATCAGGCAAGGCGACCAAGTCTTCCTTTATCTCAAAAATCATGTCACAGTTCCTGCAGCCCACCGTCCAGCTCGTGCGACCCTGAAACGTAGCTGTGGCAACGGCATCGAGAAACTCGCGCGGCACGAATGCCTCTACCGCATAATCGACGCCGGGCAGTGCGGACTGGTATGGCCTCAAGAGCGAGAGAACCGGGGCGCTGCAATTGCCCCTGAACAGAGTCAGGGCTTCGAGCTTTTCTACTATCGGAACGGAGTGGGCGAGGATCAAAAGACTGGCGCTGGTGACCTCGTGTAATTTGCTGAGCGCTTGCCGTCCGAGCACACTCCTGACTTCATACCCTGCCTGACGCAGCAGTAGTTCGCGAGTCTTGGCTAGTTCGGCGATCCAAGACACGCACACGACCATCTTTGCCTCTGCGGGCAATTGCATCGAACCACCGTGCTGCGATCCGGCAACCATGTGGGCAGGGCAGCAGTGTACCGCCAGAAGAGGCGAAATCCACCGCCGGAAAACACGCCAACTTGCGCCGTTCTTGATTACGGGCTGGCAATGGTCTGAAAAATGCAAACTGACGCTACGATGCTCCGCGGGTTTTCTTGCGTCTCGTGCCGAGCACTTCACTGACTTTGGAGTGGGTGGCGTACCCTGTTTTATCTTTTTGCCTGCAACATCTAAGCAGCGGGTGCCGCACTCTGCAATGGGTTTCGCAGGGTGCGCGAATGGGAACTGGTGGAATTTCGACGGCGTCGATTTGCTTTTTGGATCGAGTCTCGCAGCATGCTTCAATGGGCAAATCGGATCGACGACGTGCAGTCAGCGCACCCTTTTGAAAACCGCAAAAGGATGCGGCACCCACTTCTTAGGTGTCGCAAGCATGAAAATCAACAGCCGCAAAGCGCGCGACACCCGGCGACGAAGAAGAGAACCTGAATCCCGAATGCGATGCGAAATTCGCTCGACAACTCTCGACGGGGCTGAGTACGGTGCGATAAGTCAAAAGGGTCGCGCAGAGACGGGACCTTATCGATCGGCTAAGTTGATCCCAGAACGGGAAAGAGTTCGCCGTCCGCCCCGAGCATCCCATTCCAGATCGGGACGACGAATTAGCAAGCACCTCACCTGCTGTTCACCATACCTCAACCGCTACATGGAAAATTTTGGCCGAGCTGAAAGGGAGCACTGGTCAGTGTCTCTGTCCGTCCTGGGAAGAAGCAGGCAGCTTCAGGGTGGCTCCCAACCCGGCGTAAACGTAGTGACCACCGAAAGCCCTCTGAAGGGCAGCAAAGGCCGGTTCTCCCGTGCAGTGACCCGGGGCAATATAATCCAGTTTGAAACGATCATGCAGCCCAGTGACGATCCTCTCGATCTCCGGATCTGGTGTTACGACTAGATGTAAGCCTCCGACTATGAAGTGAATGTGCGGGTTGATCGTGCTCGCCGATTCGGCAATTTTCTCGATACCGGGATGGGCGCACCCGACAATAATGATCAGTCCTTCTGGAGTGTTGATGGCTAGCGATACTTCCCGCAATTCGAGTGTGCCGGGCTTGTCCGAAACTAGCGTCACTAGGTGAATGTCCGGTGCGATCTCCGTGTTCTTATCGATCAACTGAAAATTCACGTCAGGCCAAGCAGAGCCAAAATGCATAACCTCGGGTGGCGCACCGCTGTAGTAGCGTTTCTCCGGCGGCAGCGATGTGTCCTTGCGATAAAAACTACTGGGCAAATCTGCGCCATACACGCCGAAGCTCTCCTTCGGAGCATAGATCGTCACTTTGGGATTCACGCCTAAGAGATAGCTCAATCCGCCCATGTGGTCGCCGTGGCGGTGGGACATCACAACAAAATCCAGTTTTGTTAGATCGATTCCCTTTGCCTTTGCATTCTCAGCCAGGATTCTAGGGTTGTTTCCCGTATCGAACAAAATTCGTTTACCCCCATATTCAACAAGAGCTGCGTAGCCCCAATCCTTTTGCATTCGCGAATTCTGGCCAAAGGCATCGTAAAGAATGGTGATTTGGGCCTGCGAAGGACTCACCTGAGAGATCGCGGCGACAGAATTTTTCGTATTAATTGTTGGCAAAGCAAGGAATAACGCGGAAAGCGCCAGGTAGGAGCGAAGCCTCATTTCTCCCTCCACAACTGAAGGTTCAGATCACTTCAAGATGGGATTGCGGCAAAGTCTACATCAGGGAACGAACTTACGGTCGTGTGGTGTACATTACCGCAGGTTTTCAGTTCTGAAATCGGAGGGAAAAGAACACGTTGCGACGACAACTTCTCGAACAGCTCGGTCGCTTGCCTTTGCTGGGATTGGGCGCTGCTCAGATGCAGGCACCTGGCGGGTGGCGTACCCTGTTTTACCTTTTTGCCTGCAACATCTAAGCAGCGGGTGCGGCACTCTGTGATGGGTTTCGCAGGGTGCGCAAATGGGAACTGGTGGAATTACGACGGCGTTGATTTGGTTTTTGGATCGAGTCTCGCAGCATGCTTCAATGGGCAAATCGGATCGACGACGTGCATCGTCAGCGCACCCTTTTGAAACCGCAAAAGGATGCGGCACCCACCTCTTAGGTGTCGCAAGCATGAAAATCAACAGCCGCAAAGCGTGCGGCACCCGGCACAGCGTAGTATCAACTACCGAGTTAAAAGCGTGACGAAAATAGGGTGTGCCACCCGGCCATGGACGACGCGATCCGCACCGAGAATTTAGTCAAGCGCTTCAGGAAGGCCGAAGCGCTGCGGGGTTTAAATCTTACCGTTCCCAAAGGAGCCATTTACGCCCTCGTTGGCTCGAACGGCGCTGGCAAGACCACGACGATTAAGTTGTTGATGAATATCTTCGGCGCGACCAGCGGGCGAGCCGAGGTGCTCGGTCTCGATTCCAGACAGATTCGCGGAACACACCTCGCATCGATCGGCTACGTCTCGGATAACCAGCAAATCCCAGACTGGATGCGAGCGGACAGCTTTCTCGCGTTCCTGCGTCCGTTCTACCCCACCTGGGACCGCCAACTGGAGGACAAACTCACACGGCAATTCGATTTGCCGCTCGATCGCCGGCTGCGCACTCTGTCTCGCGGAACCAGGATGAAGGCGGTTCTCGCGAGCGCGTTGGCCTTTCACCCGAAGCTGATTGTTCTCGATGAGCCGTTCACCGGTCTCGATCCACTCGTCCGCGACCAGCTTATTCAAAGCCTGGTGGAGCGCGCCGCGGAATCCACAATTTTCATTTCTTCGCATGACTTGGGAGAGATAGAAAGCTTTGCGACCCACGTTGGCTACCTCGAAAACGGACAACTACGCCTATCCGAAGAACTCACTACACTGGTCGAGCGCTTTCGCAGCGTGGAAGCTGTATTCGATGTAGTACCAACTCTGAACTCAACGCCGAGAAAACCAGCTCCGATATCGAACAGCGGCTAGGTAAGGCACGGGATGTGACTTTCAGTCCCATGTCGCTCCGTTCGATCTTTATAGCAATGGCGAAAAGCCACGGCAAACCTGCGCTAGAGGAGCGGAACTGATGCGACAAGCCTGGCACATATTCCTCAAAGATCTTCGACGTCATCGGTGGGAAGCCGGAGTCTGTTTGTTACTCACCATCTCGGTCGGGTGGAACGAGATACATAGCTGGACAACGGGAGAACTCGGCGCCCGGACTTTTGGCGTGGGCGGCTTCTTCACCATCGAGTTCTGGTCGAGGATGGCCCCGGCGCTGCTCGTGTTCGCGTGGGCGTTCCTGATACTGCGGGCTGTGCATGCCGAGTCGCTCGTCGGCGACCGCCAGTTTTGGATTACGCGACCGTACGAATGGGCGAAACTGCTCGCAGCAAAATTTCTTTTTGTATTCGCTTTGATCAATCTGCCACTGTTCCTCCTCGACGTGTACCTGCTCTGGCGCGCCGGTTTCCCTCCACATCATTATTTTGCAGGCTTGCTCTGGATGCAGCTTGGGTTACTCGTGATGCTGATCCTTCCCTTTTTGGCGCTGGTGAGCGTGACAGCAACACTGGCGCAGTCGTTGCTGGCCTTCCTGATCGTCGCTCTCTACATGGCCGGCATGGTATATCTCAGCGACAAGATTCCGAGCTCCAGCTTCTCGGGCTCGTCAGATGTGCTGAGCGCTGTTCTCTTTGTCGCTGTCTCTGTCGCGATTATCGTCTTGCAATATGCGAGAAGAAGAACTGCCACGGCGCGATGGCTCATCGTCGGCCTGGGTGGAATACTTCTCCTCATCTTGGCGGTTACTCCTTATGGCAGTATCGTTGCCAACAATTGGCCGGCTCTGAACGAAGGCGAGCGGCCGGGGTTTGATTTGACGCTGATGCCGGCCCGTTCGGGCGCAACGGTAGGCTTCATCTCGCCAGAGAAAGACGAAGTAACAATTCGCCTCCCACTAGCCGTTTCCGGCATCGCTTCCGATGAGATCGTACGATTTAACGGCGTGCTGGTCAGAGTAGGATCGGTGCACGAGGTGAATTGGGACAGCGGCTGGCACACCGACGGGAGGGAGCTCTTCCCCGAAACGAGAATCATTGAGATGTCGTTCAAGCTGCCGCGACAGATTTACGAACGCCTGGACGGAGCGCCGGCAACGGTGACGATCTCGTTTGCGGTTACCAGGTTTCGCGACGCGAACCGTCGAGAGTTCAGTGTGCCCGATGGCGAATTTTCGATTGCCGAAGCAGGCACGTGCACGGAACACGGAATTGATCTTCGCAGCGTTCGCTGCATTGCGCCGCTGCACGGGCCATCCTCCCTGCTGGTAACTGCAGATGCCTCGAAGCTTACGTGCTCGGTGATGGGGAGGGGCGCAGCAAAGCCAAAGCCCGGCGACCTGGTCCGCGACTGGGCCTACGACGCAGATCCTGACCCTGCAGAATTCGGCATTGTGCCATTGCACTACTTGAACATTACGCTTACAAGCAAGGAGGGCGCAGGCGAGTGGCGCTTTAGCGATCTTTGTCCTGGAACACCGGTCGTGCTCAGTAATCCAAAACGGGAACGTGCTTACCGGACGCAAGTCACATTCGATGGCCTGCGTTTCTCCAACTATCGCGAATTGCCAATGAGAGCATCGTTTCAAACAACGAACTCGTTCGCGCTGAAGTGAATGACGGGCGGCCCACCTTTTTCCCAGCCCCCCGCCGCTCCTAGGAGTGACTCGCGTGTCAGGCTGTTTGATGGGCGACTAAGCTTGAACGCCAATCATTTACTAATTGGTAGGATAAGCCGAGAAACGTCCGAATGGTCTCTTCAGAGACGTTATCGAACATCGTGACTGGCTGTGGCTTCGAGAGAACGTCTTCGCGATTGAATCCCGGGAGATTCGGGCGGGTGGCGTACCCTGTTTTTATCTTTTTGCCTGCAACATAAGCAGCGGGTGCCGCACTTTGCGATGGGTTTCGCAGGGTGCGCAAATGGGAACTGGTGGAATTACGACGCCGTTGATTTGCTTTTTGGATCGAGTCTCGCAGCATGCTTCAATGGGCAAATCGGATCGACGACGTGCATCGTCAGCGCACCGTTTTGAAAACCGCAATAGGATGCGGCACCCACTTCTTAGGTGTCGCAAGCATGAAAATCAACAGCCGCAAAGCGTGCGGCACCCGGCTCCGCATTGATCTCCTGTACGACTTGAGAGAGAAAACTCACTTCCTCGACTCCTTGATATTGCGCGAACTGAGAATACTCAGTTTTGTTAAAACCAACACCGTCGAGAGGCTGTACTTTGCCCGAGTTCAATTCATACCCAGTAACAATGTAGAAATCCGCTGATTCTGGCTGCGATTTGAGAAAGAAAAGATACTGACGCGCTGGTTCGGGAAACCCTTGCTGGTGAATTCGGAACCGAGTGATCCTACCTGATGGAAACTTAACTGCTCCTCCAGTACGTTCAGCGGTAATTGTTTGGCCTTGAGTGACAGCAATGCCGGTGGTCTTGAGTACACGAGCCACGATCAGACCGAAGTCAGAGTAGACGGAGTGCCTGTCTGCGGAGAGAAACGCCTGTGAGCTTTCGACCGTCGCGACTACGATGGTGTCACTCTGTTGCACTGGTAAAGCCGGTAAGCCGGAATTCCAGTGAGTGATTTCGGGATACGGTTCTATTCCGGGTGGAAGCTCTGTTAGTTCGTGACCGTGGCGATTGTTGTGACGTGCAGATCGGGCGTGGCGAGTAGGCGTTTCGGTTTCATTTGAGGATGCCGATAAATCGACCACTGGTTCAGTGCCCTCGCCAGAGTTATTCGAGGTCGATGTCTGCGACCCTTGCGTCGCGGCTGCCCTGATCGAGCAGAGTGAGCCAAAGGTAGCGAAGAGAACCGATCCGGCCAGAATGGCGAGAATGCGTTTCATCTTTGTTGTCTCCAACATTATTTGATTTCATGAAGTTTTTGGAAGATGCGCACAGAATTACTTATCTGTGACTCGCAGTGGCAAAGCTGTGAGACAGGTGCTGCACCATTACCGATCATTGATCCCGGACTCTAAAACGACCACTTGTCAGTGTCAAATTAAATATTGAACCGCTCTCAAATCGATCTTTGTTGTTCCAGATTCAGTAACAAGCGAAAACGACAGGAAAGATCAAATAGTCGTTAGCTTTTAGAGCACACGCCGAAGCGCGTCACGAAAACGGAACAAACACAGTGCCCACAGTGTGAGATCAAAATGGGAGTTTGGCGGGTTCTATATAGGGCGATGCCAAGCAACTCCTCTCCGATGTGTTCGGGAGATGTGTTTGCTCTTGACATCGCCTTTTATAGAACCCACTTCTTAGGTGTCGCAAGCATGAAAATCAACAGCCGCAAAGCGCGTGCGACACCCGGCTAACTTCCGCTTAGCCCGTGATACGGCATACTTGGAGCTGACAGCGTACCCGCCCTCCAAGTGTTCACGTCTGGGCCGAATGTCGGTGTCCTCCATGCCTAAATGGGAAAGGTTCACCGGAATTGCCCTGGAATCTCTCCTTGTACTAACGTTGCACACCTGTACGAGTGCAGCGTTTCGGGAGGCTTGGGATGGATTTTCACGATCTGACAGTGGCAGCGCGTGTATTGCGCAAGAGCCCGGTGTTTGCCGTGACGGCGGCGCTAACCATTGCGTTGGGAGTTGGAGCCAGCACTGCCATCTTCAGTGTGACCAACGCGGTGCTGCTGCGGCCGTTGCCTTACCGCAATCCCGACCGCCTGGTGGTGGCATGCAGCGATCTGCGCAAACGCAACGTCCGCGATTTCCCATTTTCGAATGCCGACTTCATCGATCTGCGCGAAGGCACCAAGTCCGTCTTCGATGATCTTGCCGGGGTTTTCACTTTTCCGTTCACGCTGCAACGCGAGGACGGCACGCCCGAGCAGACCAACGCGGCGGTGGTAACGATCAACTTCTTCCGCCTCCTCGGCGGAGGCGTCGCTTACGGCCGCGATTTCAACGATGACGACGCCATCCCGAATCCTCCCGCGCCGCCTGGCGCGCAGCAGCAGGGACCTCCTCCACCCCGGCTGCCGGCGCACGCAATCCTGAGCTACGAGTACTTTCAGCGTCGGTATGGCGGAGATCCCTCCGTTGTCGGACGCTCGATGTCGGTGGCCGGACCACAAGCACCGACACCGATCATTGTTGGTGTGCTCCAGCCGCACTTCCAGCTGTACTTTCCGCCCGAGACTCAGATACTTCCCGCACCCGACATCTGGATCGCGAACCGCCTGGGCTACGACGCCGCGCAACGCATGGGCGTTTCCATACGCGCGGTGGCCAGACTCCGCCCCGGAGTCACACCGGAGCAGGCGCAGGCCGAATCGGAGAAAGTGGCCGCTTCGGAGCGCGCTCAGTTTCCCATTCTGGGCACTGCCGACTACCACATCCGTGTCGAGCCGATGCGTCAGCACATGGTGACCCAGGCCCGCCCCGCAATCCTCGCGCTCATGGGCTCAGTCATTTTTCTGCTGCTCGTGGCATGCGCCAACGTCGCCAATCTTCTGCTGGTCCGTGCCTCGCTGCGCAATCGCGAGCTCGCCGTCCGTGCCGCGCTCGGAGCCGATCGCTGGAGACTGATGTCGCCCATCCTCGCGGAAGCCATGTGGCTTGCCGCCGGGGGGACGCTCGGCGGGCTGGCGCTCGCCTGGGCCGGAATCAAGGAGCTGCGCTCGCTCGCCCCCGCCGACCTGCCGCGCCTCGATACCATAACCATCGACACATCGGTGCTCGCCTTCACTGCGCTCGCGGGACTCGCGGCGGCGATTCTCTTCGGCGTGACTCCGGCACTGCGCGCATCGCGTCCGCGGTTGATGAACGTGCTGCGCGGCATCGGTCGCAACACCGGACTCGGCACTGGCAGCATGATGCGCAACATCGTCGTAACAGCCGAGGTCGCGCTCTCGTTTGTTCTGCTGGTGGGCTCGGGGCTGATGTTCCGCAGTTTCCTTGAATTGCAGCGCATCAACCCCGGATTCGACTCGCGCAACCTGCTCACCTTCGTCCTCAATGGCAACAACGGCGCCACCACGCCCGCAGCCAATGCCGCCTTCGTTCACCAGGTCGAGGACCGGCTGCGTGCAATCCCCGGAGTGCAGAGCGTCACCGGCTCTTTTCCGTTTCCCTTAGCGGGTGGCTATTCTCCGATTCGCTGGGGAAAGGGAGAGGCTCTCTCCGATCCGAGCAAGTTTCAGGCAGCGGACTTCCAGATCGTTATGCCTGGATATTTCGAAACCGTGCGTACGCCGCTGCTCGCCGGACGCACCTTTACCGATGCCGATAACGCGCCCGATCGCCGGCTGATCATCATCGACGACTTTCTAGCGAAGAAAGCTTTTCCTGGAGAGTCTGCAGTGGGCAAGCGGATCCTCATCCGGGTAAGGACGCCGGAGCCGGAGTGGATGGAAATTGTCGGCGTCGTCGGACATGTGCGGCAGACTTCGCTGGCGGTGCCTGGACGCGAGCAAGTTTACTTCAGCGACGGATACGTCGGACCTGGCGCTGTGAACTCGTGGGCACTGCGGGTTACCGGTGATCCTGCAGGCTACGCGCGCCAGGTGCGCGCAGCGATAAAAGACGTGAGCCCGCGCCTGCTGATCACGAACCTGCAATCGGTGGACGAGTTGGTGGACCATGCCCAGGCGCAAACAACATTCTCGCTGCTCCTGATCGGCGTCTTCGCGGTCATTGCGGGAGTGCTCGCCGGAGTCGGACTGTACGGCGTGCTTTCGACCGCAGTGCGCCAACGCACATCTGAGATCGGCGTGCGTATGGCCCTCGGCGCCGGACGCCAGAGCATCTTCCGTCTTATCGTAGGCCAGGGCCTCAGTTTGAGCGCAATCGGAGTTGTGATCGGCGTCATCGCTGCACTGATGCTCACGCGACTGATGACGACAATGCTCGTCGGCGTGAAGTCCACCGACCCACTCACATTTATGGCCATGATGCTGCTCTTTTTCGCGATCGCGACAGCATCATCCTGGATTCCAGCAAGCCGCGCAGCTGGAGTTGACCCAAATAAGGCGCTGAGAGAGGAGTGACTCTTTTGCGATAGAGCAGGACCGAAGACAAAGTTGTGGCCAAGTTCCGAGTTGCCCGTAACTCGACAAGTGCCAAGTAACGCACCAGTTGATCTCAAAAGACTAAGAGTGCCGCAACGAAAGAATAAAGGACTTCTCGAAACCATGGCGACGACATCATTGAGACCGGTCTCTGGAATTCCCATTTTGCGCAATTAGTCGTCCTTGCTTAATGGACGCCACTGACGCGATATCTTTAGACTTCGCCTTTTCTCGGAGGCTGGCCATGTTTGAGCGATACACGGAAAAAGCTCGTCGGGTTATTTTCTTCGCACGTTATGAAGCATCTCAGTTTGGTTCTCCCTACATCGAGACCGAGCACCTGCTTCTGGGGATCATCCGCGAAGACAAAGCACTGGGCAATCGATTCCTGCGCTCCGCAACCGCGACTATTCGAAGACAAGTCGAGAGCCAAACCACTGTGCGGGAGAGCCTTCCTACCTCTGTCGATCTTCCTCTAAGCAACGAGTCCAAACGTGTGCTGGCGTATGCGGCAGAGGAAGCGGAGCGCCACTCCGACAAGCACATTGGCACCGAGCACCTGTTCCTTGGGCTGTTGGGCGAGGAGAAAAGCTTCGCAGCACAGATCTTGATGGAACGGGGCCTCCGATTGAGCAAGGTCCGCGAAGAACTTGCGCGGCGGCCGCAGGAAGCAATCCAAGTGCAAAGCCGGCCTCCCGTGCTCGAAGAGCTCCAGCCTTATCTCAGCGATCTGATGGACCAAACTCAGCCGTTGATTGGCCGCGAGCAGGAACTGGATCGGCTCATCGAGCTTCTGTGCCACTTCACTCGAAAGAACCCAGTGTTGATCGGTGAACGCGGCGTGGGCAAGAGGACCATCGTAGGCGGCCTTGCTCGCCGCATCGCAGATGGCAATATTCCTCAAACGCTCGAAGGAAAGGCCCTCGTCGTCCTCGATCTGCCTCCACTTCGGGTTCTAGAGAAGGACGGCTCATGGCACGATCGGCTCGATCACGCCCTGGCAGCGGCAGCAGAGGATGGGACAATCTTCTTTGTAAACCAGATGCATGACCGGCGCGGTGGAATTGCTCCCCTATCTTCGATTCACGTGACCGAGCTGCTGCAGCGACCGATCATGGCGGGCAAGATTCAGTGCATCGGCACGTCCACTCCGGCATCATTCGCCAAGCTGAAGGCAGAGGACCACTGGCTTGCGGAATACTTTGAACCCATCGAGATCGCTCCCGCCAGCGAAGAGAGCGCCATCACGGTGCTGCGCAACATCAAGGACACTTACGAGAAATTCCACAATGTCTCATACACTGACGACGCCATTACCCATGCGGTTATCTGCGCCAGGAAGTACATCAAGCCGCGATGTCTACCGGGTGCGGCGGTCGATGTCATTGACGAGGCAGGCGCGGCTGCCCAGCTGGAGCGAGGATCATTGCCAGAAGAGGTCGTCGAGGTTCAGAAGCGTATTCGGATCATCGTGCAGAGATTGGAGGCTTCCATAGCGAACCATGAATTTGAAAAGGCTCGCTTTTGTTTGGATGAAGAACGCAGGGAGCGTGGCAATTTGAAGGAGTTGCGCGAGAAGTACAAGCTCGACACCAATCCCGCCTTGAAGGTCAGTCGTGAAGAAATTGAACGGGCTGTCAGCAAGCTGCTGGACACTCCCCATGATTTAGGTTCGACATCACCCTAGGTCGGTTTGATTTGTCGAAC
The DNA here is from genome assembly GCA_003225175.1 of Acidobacteriota bacterium. Lineage (NCBI taxonomy): Bacteria > Pseudomonadati > Acidobacteriota > Acidobacteriota bacterium. The sequence goes on along the minus strand of QIBA01000026.1, from coordinate 1,657 downwards.
CGGGAATCTCATAGGTGTAGCGTAAGGTCAGAGTTGCCAGTGACTCGGGACTGATCGACTACAAGCGGAGGATTCTTATGAGCAAGGCATGGGGTCGTGGGTTCGCGGATTCACTAGCAGTGCTGTTTCTTGCGTCTGCGGTGCTCGCTCAGGAGCCTGAAAAAAAGACGCCGGTGCCGACTACGCCAAGAGCCGATTGTGAGTCGAACACCTGCATAAGCAAGGTCCTGAATTTGCCCGACTTCTCCACGCCATTTGAATTACAGGAAGTGGTGAACACGTTTCGCACAGTCGTGGATTTCACGAGCATTGAGCCGAAGCCGTCCGACCACGCAATCGCGCTCAAAGGCACTCCCGAGCAACTCGCTATCGCTGAAAAGCTATTGAGCGTGTTGGAGAACTTACGGTCGTCTGGCGGCCATGATCGGACTTCAGTTCTCGTTTATCAGCTCAAGGTCGCTTGTCGGGAACTGCCCAGTCGGAGCGAATGTTAGGTCAGCACCCGCAAGCGGCATCCACGATTTGCGAACTGACCACCTGCTACATCAAGGCTATGTACCTGCCCGACCTCTCGATGCCGGAGCTACAAAACTTCAACAATAGGGTGCGCACGACTGCGGATATGCCGTGTACTGACGCAATCCGATCTCGTCACGTCCTCGTGATTCGGGGTACTTCGGAACAAGTCGCCCTTGCCGAGATGTTGTCTATGAACACGAGCGCGCCTCAATAACGAGCGTGAAATCGCGATTACACTCACGAAAACTGCTTTGATCGTTTCCTTTGGTCGATTGTCGGCAAACTGCAAGTGATTCCGTTATTTCCGGTTAGCCCGTCATTCACTAGGTGGACTTCCCAGGAGTGCAAAGCAGGCGGGTGTTCCCCTGCGCCGGGCGACGGGCCTTTCCACGTTCGGGTTGTTGGACTACTGGGGCTAGCGCCTTCGCAGATTCCACAGTCCGCGCGCCGCGAGCATGATGGTGACGCCCCCAAGCCCGCCGAGCGCCCAGAGTGTCCAGACGAAGAAGAAGCCGCCGGTGGACTTGGCGATCTCCGGGTAATGAACCCCCCTCATGTGCATCACGGGCATGGCCGCCGCGAACAATCCGACGAGCAGCATGATGACGTGCCCGGATCGCCGTTCGGCGAGCACGAGTGTCCCATATAGCAATACCGTGAGGACGAGCAGCGCGATGTTGGAGGACTCGGCCTTCGATATCCCACGGACGATGTCGTCCGTCACGTGAAGTGTCAGCAAGAGGATCGAGAGCAGAGACGTGACCACCAACACGGCATTTGGCTTCATCGGATATTCTCCTCGTGAGATTCTGTGCGTGTGCCTTTCTGTGAGGCTCGCAGGATAACGCACATTCCGTCAGCCGCAGGCTGTCTGCAAGGTCGCGCGGTCCCAGCACGTAGCGGAGGCGGCGGATCCAGCGAAGGCTGATTCGACCGTCAGTTTACGCCTAGCGTAACGGGACTTCTTCGCGCTGGGAGGTTTTCAGATTTGGACGGATTAGTATCGAGAAACGGCTTGTCGCACCAACTTCACAATCGGGTCAACCCATTCACCGACGGTGTGCCATCTTTCGCCTTGAACAACGGCTCATGGCCGGGGTTCGTGGCGCGCGGATATGTCGCGAAGTAGTGATCGAAT
>QIBA01000025.1 GCA_003225175.1 Acidobacteriota bacterium | reverse complement strand
TTCTGGAGACAATGTTTTCGCAGGCTACGCATTGTCGATGCCCGGTTCCCATCCGGCAACAACAGTGTCGCTGGCAGGCGGGAACGTGCAGACCGACGTCTCCTGCCCTGATGGCAGTTCCTACACCCTCAGAGTTCCGTTCCCGAATCAGTCCTATTCGATTGCAGCCAACGACAACGCGTGGTGGCCGGCAAGCAACCAGAACAGCCCACTTGTCTATCAAGGCTCGGCAACGGCCAGCGCTTGCAGTGGCAGTGTTACGAAGAACGCCTACTTCAGCGCGCTTGGAGTAAGCTCCGGCGCCGGAAATCCTGGGGGACCTGGGTTCCAGACCACCGACACCACCGATCCTCTCAATGTCAGGTTCCACTGCAGCGACAACGGCGCCGGCGGCAATTGGAGTCCGACGGCAACTGTGAACTACGGCCCGCAATAGTGTCGGTCGTGCCGTTGGGCTGGCCCGTGAAGGTGTAGGTGCGGCCGAGGATCTCCCCAGATGTTGGAGTGGGTGGAGGACGCGTTTGGGATCGGCATCTCGGACCGGGCACATTCCGGTGGGACTCCTCGGTTTTGGGTTTCCGGTGGGAGCCCACGAATACATCCGTGGCAGAGAGGGTTCAAGCCTCGTGAACGTCTGCCGTCACCGCTTTATTTCGGTGGGCTCTTTTGGATAAGCCGTCGAAAACTCAAGCGTCCATCACCCTGGGTGGCAATGTACAAGAAGACAAAACAATAGAGAACGGCGAGCTCGCCCCGGTTCACAATGGGCCAGAACCCGCGCGAGGCATGAGCTTTGAAATATGCGACCGCCATCTCGCCACTCGCGATGAAGGCGGCAATAGCACTGAAGAATCCGATTGCGACAGCAATTCCGGCGCCGAACTCGATTACTCCGGCAAGAGCCCCTTGTATATCATGCAGCTCCTTCCTTCCGCCCAGAACGCCAAAGAGTTTCTGTGCGCCATGGCAGGCGAAGAGGAAGCCTACAACGATGCGCATGACGGAGTAGACGATATCCGAAAAATTTCGCACGATTTCCTCCAAGAGCTTCTAAAGAGCGAGCGCAACCACACGGATTTTACGTCCAGCCAGCAGCAATCCAAAGCGCGAGAGAGCCGGCAATGCCGAAGCGACGTCAATTGGGTAGCGCGGCATACCATGTAGGGATCGCAGATGGGGTCGTGTCACGGGCTTCTTGGAAACCACGTTGAGCCCTGCGCGAAACAATTGCAGAACCTGTTTCAGAAGAGGAGGCTAGGAACTCTTCTTAAACGCAAACTGATTGATCGTCAATCACGATCACTTTCGTTGTGCGAGCTGCCCATAATTGAGCACAGCAACGAGCACGGTTCCACCGATAACGTTACCCATTGTCGCCCATAACAACCACCAAAAATAATGCATAACTGGCACCGAACCTTGCAGAACTGAGGTGAGGATTTCCGTGCTGCCCACGATGCAATGCGTGAAATCACCCAGCCCGAGCAGCAAGGTCAGAATCCACACGACGGCAACCTGGCCAGTGGTCCAGTGGCTTGCTTCCACGAGCCAGGCGATTAGCGCCATGAGCCATCCAGCCACAACCGCACTCCAAAATAGATGTCCAATGGAGCCCTGAGACGCCTGGGCCCCCATTGAGACCACCGCTGCGATGACTCCGGTTTTGACCGCGGTTGTGCGCACAAACAGTGTCGCAAATGCCAGAGTGCCCGCGATATTCGCGAGAAAAACTATGGCCCAGAGCCTCAAAGTGTTCAGTATCTCCCCTCGTTCTTTGAGAACTACCGCGATCGGGTAAAGCGTGTTTTCCGTAAACAGTTGGGAGCGTCCGATGATGACGGTGACAAAGCCGATGGGATAGAACAGCTTTCCAACAAAAGACGCCCAAGAGCTCTGGCCAAGAAAAGACTCGGCAAATGCAGTTGCCAACGGGCTGAGTCCAATCGTCAGACCTGCGATCAGACCCGAAAATAACAATGCAGTGGAGGATCGCTCCAGCTCTTCTTGCCCGCTGGCGTAGGCTGCGTCGAAAATCTCATCAACCGTCAGCCTGGCTGTCTCGTCGATGAGGTGCTGCTTTTGAGCCATATTGTTGAGTGTCCTCCGAGAGCAAGCAGCAATTGGTTAGATGATGCGCCTAATGGAGAAACCAAAGAAACAACATTCCAGCCAATGCCGTTCCAAACGACAGCCATGCCACATAGTCGCCGGGATGACCGCTATGCGCTCTTCTAAGCCACTCATTGCCGAGTTCAAGGTTACCCGTGAAATTCGCCGCCTTTCCTAACCGCTTGCGGAACACGCTTCCCAGCGCAAGAAGAAAGGAAGCGACCAATGCCGCGCAGGAGCGCCAGATTGAAGATTCAAGACTCTCAGTTGGAGAACTTCCAATACGACTGACCTGCAGGTTTTCCAGTACGCTGCGTGCGTAACTGGATTGGTCTGTAAAAGTACGGGCGTTTTCTTGAAGCGTGTTTCGCAGATGAGGAACAAAGGCAATCGCAACGCCGAGCGCGATAAGCAGAGCAGCAGGAATAAACATGACTGCCGGAGTGTGTTCGTGCCGCTCCTCTGTTTCAGGTTTTTCTTCAATTCGCGATGATTCGTCGGTTGGCGCAGGTTCACCCCAACCGAAGAAGATTCTGAATGCGACACGCAGCACTGCGGCACTGGTCAGAATCTCAGAGAACATGAAGATGTACGCCAGCCAGTTCTGCTGCGCCTGCTTGGCTGAATCCGAAATCATGCTGTCGGCAAGAAGCGTACCGAACGGCGGCGCACCCACCAAACCCCATGCTCCGAGAATGAATAAACCTGCCGTGAACCACATTCCGCGGCCGCAACCGTGCAGATGATCTTCACCGATCTTCTGCAGGCGATGCAGGACGATGCCTGCACACAAAAAGAGCCCACCCTTGATTACTCCATGGGAGAGCACATAAAGCAGAAATCCTCCCAAGGCACCGGGAATCAATAAGCCCACGGCGGCGAGCATGAGTCCGGAATGCGCGATGGTAGAGAACGCCAGCAAGCGTTTCAGATGATGCTCGGCGTAGCACATCACTGCCCCTATCACGGAAGTGATAGCCGCCATCGTCACAAGGATCGTACGCAATGCGTGCTCGTGCGCTGCAAGAGCGTGTGCAAAGACCGTCCAATAAACACGCGCGAGGGCATAGATCCCAAGTTCCACCATGACTCCGGAAAAAAGCACACAAACGGGACTTGGCGCCACGGCGTGAGCGTCAGCAAGCCAGAAATGAAAAGGCACGATCGCCGCTTTGACCAGATATCCAACCAGGATCAACAGAAAGGCGAGCAGCACGAGCGCATCCGCATGTGAGCCGAGCGAACGTCCGACTTGTGCGAAGTTCAGTGCGCCAGTCCGGGCATACAACAACGCGATGCCCATCACAATCATGAAAGCCCCGACGGTGTTTACGATTGCAAAATTGAAGGCGCCCTGCAGCGGCGCAGGCTCGAGTGTTTTTAGCCCACAGAGCGCAAAGGCAGAGACGCTCATCAGTTCAAAGAAGACGAACAGATTGAAGAGATCGCCGGTATAGCTGAAACCGCACATAGCCGCCAGGAAGAGCAGCATCAAAGGCTGAAAATGGTTTTCGGTGTCCTCGAATATCTTCCAGGAGAAGATCAGCGCGGCCAGCGTAAGCACCGCAGCCAATAAAGCGAGTGCTGCTGCGACTGTATCGATGGCGAAGCATATGCCGAGAGCCACGCCGCCGGCCCGCGGCCACCAGTTCCCAAACCAGTACACTTGCGGCTGAACCCAAGTGCCGCGGAGAATCAACGCGGTGATCCAAACGCTCGCGCCCGCTGTGGCAATAGCCAGAAGGTCGGAGGTACGTCGTCCAATCCACTCGCCGGTCAGCGCGATGAACGCGGCTACGATCAGTGGAATCGCAATCGGAAGTGGAATGATTGCCGTGCTCATTAGCCCATCAGGAACCGCAATTCCTCCGGATCAACAGTTCCCGCCAGTTCGTTGGCTTTCACTACCATGGAAAGCAGCAGGGCCATAACTGTGGCTTCAACTACGATGTCCGTCAGCATCAGGGCTTGCACCAGCGGATCAACGACGGAGGTACCAACGGGAATATCGGCAAAGACGGGAGCGGTGCCACCAGCTTTGTATCCAAGCGCGAGCAGCAAAACGTAGGTAGAGGTTTGGAGAACGGCGACACAGACTACCTGGTGGACAAGGTTCTTGCTCGTGACGATGCCGTAAAGTCCCCAGAGAAATATCCATGCGGCAATGGCGTATGGCAGATAGGCCAGGATCATGGGCTTTTCCTAAGACGCTCTTCAATGATTTCTTTCAAGTAGCTCTGCATCAACAACACAAAGCCGCCTGCGATTTCCATCCCGACGCAGATGCTGATAACGGAGATCGTGCCTGATGAGAACAGGTCGCCGGTGGTGCCGAGAGGAATGATGTTGGTGAGGAAATGCGTGCCGAACACGATGGCAGCGGTTCCGATGATTGCATACCCGGCAGCTCCGCCACATTCCGCCAGTTTCACCAGAGGACTTGCGATGATCGCTTCAAACGTTTTTACATCGCCTGATAAATAGACGATCAGCGGAGCCGATGCGAGAATCACACCGCCTTGGAATCCGCCTCCGGGCGTAAGTTGCCCGTGCGTGGCCATATACAAACCGAAAACAATCATGGTCCCAACCATCGCCTGCATACTGACGCGGAGCGTGTCAGAGACCGGTAACTCATCTTCGAGTTTTACTGCGCGTTTTTGTTCGTCGTCGTCCTCTCCTGTAGGACGGAAAAGAAGCAATACCCCGAGTACAGCGGCGAAAAAGATGAATTCCTCTCCTAACGTGTCAAATGCGCGATAGTCGTAGTTGATCGCATTGACGACATCAGTTGCGTGTCGCTCATAAACTGCGACCTGCGTCACAACGTTTCCGTATGGCCCGCGATAGTCGCCGAGCGGCGGCAGATCGCGAAGTCCCAGAACGAAGATCACCACCAGACCTGCCGCAGAAATCAAAAAGAGGAGTTTTCGATGGCGGGAATTCATTTGTGCTTTCCACGCTCTCGCCTGAGGTTCTGGCGGCGCATTTTCGTGAGCGCCAACATGATCATTAGCGGCAGCATCACAGCTCCAACCGTGATCTGCGATAGCGCAACATCAGGCGCTTGAAAGATGAGGAACATCAGCGCACATAACAATCCATAAAAGGTTAGGCTGACCACCTGTGACTTCGGATCGCGAGTCAACACCACCGACGGAGCCACACCGCCTACCAGGAGCAAAATCATCCATTGCAACAGTCGCATCAGCTTTGCTCCGGTCTGACCTCTTCATCGTCAGCGCTTATAGGCACTTCTTCGCCGGCTGCGGGATGCCAATCTGGAGTCTCCGCGATCCGAAACGCACGCGCGGCCGCATGTGTCACGACGCTATTCATGCCCACCAGCACAAAGACGACCAACAAGGCTTTGAACGATTCCGGTTTGAATCCCCGCTGAAGAAAAATGGCGGCGGCGATTAAGGATGAACTTAGCGAAGCTGGCGGAGAGATGTAGTGCATGCGCTGATATGGGTCCCGAACGCGCATCATTCCCAAAACGGATATCACTGTAATTAACACCGCGGCAGCGAGAAATACGTCGATGGCAATGGACTTCATCGCAGATGGCGCGCGAAGAAACGGGCGAACACAATTCCACTCCCAAACGACATTAATGCCAGCGCGATGGCTAAATCCATCAATGGCATGCGGCTGAACGCTAACGTCAGCAGCATCATTAATAATGTGATCACCACATCGGCCATGTAGAAGGAGACGAGACGCTGCCGCGGATCACCTTTTGCCGATATCCAAGCCAACGGTATGAGGACAAACATCATCGCTTGGGCCGCGAGTTCCCAACTTTTCATTGCTCAGCCCCCAAGCCTTGGCTCATTTTCGGTACTGTACTGCGCTCGATCTGATGAAACAGCATTCTCCGGTCGCTGGTATTGATCCCCAAAACAATGAAATTGGGAGCGATGGTGGTGTAGGCGACGGCCAGTACGCGACGGGCGGTAGCGCGAGGATCTTTTTTCTCTCCCGCATGAAACGATGCCACGCGGAAGAGAGAACGAGCAGACTTGATGCCGAGCAGATCCTTAGCCGCGACCACGGCAATTTCCCAGGTGCCGCTCAGCACGTACCAGGGGATCCTCCAGATCGCAATCAGGTTGCAGGCGCTCGGCGAAAATAGGGCCGGATATTGAACACCGATTACCAGCATTCCACTCGTCGCAAGCAGTGCTCCCACCGCCCCAATCATCAGTTCGTGTACCGCGAACGTTCCCGAAAAAACGATCCAAAACACATAAAAAATCGGGAAACCCAGACAGATCAGAGCAGTCATTTCTCGTCGCATATTGCCAACCTATGGCAATCCAGCTAAATAGAGAACTGAACTCATGCTGCGGTTGTATGTAGCGAGATGATCCTTTACCGAATCTACTCAAGCGGTGCTCTTTCGTTTTGACGCGCTTGCCTGTTCTGAAGGATGAGGGGCAACAGATGAAAAGCTCCTCAATTCCAAAATAGTGAGTGGCTGGCGTGGGCGGTTCGATTCCGTCCCTGGCCGCCATTTCTCTTGCGCGAGTCTTAGCCAGCCATAGCGTTAGATCGCAGATATCATTCCCAGGTAGAGCAACGGATTCAGCATGAAACTGGCCGAATTCACTGCTGTGTGCGGAACAGCGAATTTATCAGCGAATTTAACAGCGAATTTTTTCTAAGAAGGTGGGCGAGCAACGGACAATTCCGCGCAACCGCCTGCTGCGTCAGGGATTACGGAAATTCGAGTTTTTCTCCGCCACAAAGAACAGTGAATAACAGTGAATAAGCAGTGAATTGTGAAATTCGCATCCGTTGCTCGTGCCAGCGTCAGGTGCTTGCGACGAGCACTCTCCGGCAGCCGCGCGAGTTCCAAAATGAAATTTCTCGTTGACTCGCAATCTTGACTCGTGGTAGCACCGAACTAAGTTCGGTGCTGAGGCAGGTTCGGTGCTGAGCGATGGCCGCTCCGGACAGAACGAAAGCCCAGCGCGCGGCTGGAGCCTATTCCCTTCCCTTCTTATTCCAGCCACTCGTCAGAATGCCTGCTGAGCGTGTCTAAGAACTCTCATCCTGAGCCTTCGCACATCAGGCCGGAGGGCCGAATACGGATAGCCCAGGACGAAATGCTGCGTCAGGAAAAAAAACCAGAGCTCCGGAGGAGCGGCAGTCATCGCAAACCTACACAATCCTCCCTAGGCTACGAAGCGGTGACTGTCCGGGCCCATATCGAGCACGAGGAAGTCCGCACACCAGGCCCGGAGGGCCGAAATAGGATAGCCCAGCATGAAATGCTGGGCAGATGTAGTAGATAGACCCGAGCTCCCGAGGAGCGGCACTCATCGAAAACCTATCTCGGAATAAGCCAGGTATCGTCCTTGCCGAATCGATGCTTGGTGGAACTCGAGTCCACCCAGATGTGATTCACGTGAGTGCTCCAGCGCCCGCTTTACGATTTGTAAGCTCTTAGTGCTTGGCTACGCCGCAAAGTAAGTTCATGCTGTTGATCTGCAGGCAGACATTGGCCACACGGATCCTGAGCACCTCGAAAGGTCACATGAGAGTTTCAGTATTTTGCGGTACGAGCGTCGATGGGTTCCTTGCGCGCCCCGACGATACATTCGACTTTCTGGACACACCTGGAGCTGGGCCACACGGGTTCACCCAGTTCTTCAACACCGTGGACGTGGTTGTACTCGGCCGGAGAACCTTCGAGGTGGTGCGCAACCTTGGGCACTTCGGACTTTATGGCAAGAAGCAAATCGTGGTGCTGAGCAGCAAGCCACTCGATCTTTCGTCCATCAAAGCCAGAATCGAGCAAATGTCAGGCACGCCGCAGGAAATTGTCAGGCAATTAGAAAAGCGCCGATTCAAACATGCCTATGTCGATGGAGGCATCACTATCCAACAGTTCCTGGCGGCTGGGCTGGTTGACCGCATCACCGTGACCCGCGTTCCGGTACTGATCGGACGGGGGATTCCGTTGTTTGGGCCGCTGCCCCACGATATCCATTTGAGACATGTGGCGACGCGGTCTTACAAAGGCGGGCTCGTTCAGAGCAAATACCAAGCTAAGCGTCTCGAGCCGCGTGGGATATCCAGCAAGCGACGACTGGTCCGGTCAGGAAAGCGGATGAGAACGAAGTAACTGCGCGGGGCGGGTGCGCCATAGTATTCCCATTTTGGTTTTACGCATCAGAACGCCACTCCGACTTCTGGAAATTCGATACTGCAGCAGAAACAAGAAAGCTGGGCCATCCGCCTCTGCTGAAATGCTATCTTTTACCCGCAAAGGAGCATGCATGACTCCGCTCAAACGCAACGCCCGGATCGCAGGGCTTCTGTATCTCACGCTTCTGACTGCTCCCCTGCGCCTCATTTACATTCCCAACAAGTTGTTTGTCGCCGGCAATGCGAGCGCCACGGCCAACAACATCGCCGCCCACGAGACACTTTTCCGCCTCGGCATGCTCAGCGATTTGTTCACCGCGACCATGGCCATCTTTCTCACGCTGGCACTCTACCGGTTATTCAAGGGAGTGGACGAAGGACTGGCCCGGCTGGTGGTCATCCTGGGCGCGCTGATGGTCACGCCTATCTATTTCTTCAACACCGTCAACGACGCCGCTGCGCTGCTGCTCGCCCGCGGCGCAGACTTCCTCTCCGTCTTCGACAAGCCACAGCGCGACGCGCTCGTCAGGGTCTTCCTCCGCATGCATGGCCAGGGAGTCCTCGCCAACGAAGTCTTCTGGGGACTCTGGCTGTTCCCCTTCGGTCTGCTGGTGTACAAGTCGCGCTTCATTCCCCGCATTCTTGGCGTCTGGCTCATGCTCAACTGCTTCGCCTATCTGGCAACCAGCGTCACCGGCATCTTGTGGCCGCAATACGAGCAGAGAGTGTCAAATTGGGTCTTCCCAGTGATGCTCGGCGAGCTAGCTATCATGTTGTGGCTAATCATCGTCGGCGCGAAGGAAAGACAGCCCCTGGCCACTACCGCGTGAATGGTCGTTGTTGGTTTTACAGGCTGCGGAAAAATGCTGTGAATTTCTTTTTGCGTTCGTGTCAGGACATCGACTTTCAGCGGGGTGCCCGACAGGCGCGTCGCACCGTGCTCCGCCGAGTGCGCGAACATCGACGAACTGGAACTCCTGAAAACAAAAACAACTACGACCGAAATAACACACATCCTTTAACCGCGCCCTCGCGAACACCGCGCGAGAACGGGCTATGCAGCCGTCTACAGCCTTGCGCGTTCCATAGCACCGGTTCCCGCTAATTCCCGCGCAAAATAAACCCCTCTGAGGTGGAGGGGTCCTATTCGACAAGCTTTGAAGGTTCTGTACTACGCTACATCTTCGCGTTTTTCGGGCTTCTTCTCTTCGCCCGTTTGCCCGGGCTGCCGCCAGGCCTCTTGGCCGGGCTGACGCTGCCCTTGCTGCCCGCTCTGACCGGGCTGTCGCTGTTCCTCTTGTTTCTTACCTTGTTGTCCCTCGGCGCCTTCGCGCTCTACGCGCTCAGACTGATTGGGTTTCTTTTCCTGATCCATAAATCACTCTCCAGTCCTTGGTATTCAGGGGAGTTAGTATTTAAGATGCCTCGGTATAAGCTCCAGGATGGGCACTCTTCCAGCCGCTGCTCTCGTTTTGGAACACCACTCCAGGCAAAACCCTCCTTTATAGGCGATTCGGAGGAACTCAATCCGAGTCGCACGGGTGCCCCGTCCTTTATCTATGACTGCCCGCTTGACAAAGCGCCTCTACTCACAGTAATTTCTGTCATTACAGAATAAACCGTAATATAAGACAATGCCCTTATCTCCCATCGAACAAAGATTTGTCCTGCACTGGGGCGAAATGGGAACGCGTTGGGGTATCAATCGCACCGTGGCCCAGGTTCATGCCCTGCTGTTTCTTTCTCCCAAGCCTTTGCATGCTGAAGAAATCGCAAACACCCTGGAGGTCGCTCGATCGAATGTGAGTACCAGTTTGCGTGAATTGCAGGGCTGGAGAATCGTGCGTCTCGCACATGTGCTCGGCGATCGCAGAGATCATTTCGAGTCCGTAAAGGATGTTTGGGAGATCTTCCGCATCGTTGCTGAAGAGCGCAAGCGGCGGGAGATTGACCCCACCCTGCGCGTACTCCAGGACTGTGTCAGTGAACTGAAAAGAGCCGGAGCCGGCAGCGCCTACACGCGGGCGCGCCTGCAGGAGATGCTGGAGTTTCTCACGAGTACTTCAAGCCTGTTTGAGGAGTTTGTGCATATGCCGATTATGACTCTGCGCGGATTCGCGCGCTTGCGCGGAAAATTAAAGGGCTTGATCGAAGGCGTCACGAAACCTTCGGCTAAGTGAGGATGACAAGATGAAGATTCGATTCAGCGAACTGTGGCGGCTCAACGGAACGGTAGATCGGGGAACCTACGCTCTGGTCGGCGTTCTGGGTTTCGCGCTCAAACACAATATCGATCGTCTTGTTGCCGCGTATGGATTTCATCGGGGCTGGAGACTGTTCAGCTACTGGCTGCCGCTGCGCGATGTAGCACGGATTACCGATCTGCGAAGCAACCAGGCTGCTTTTCTCGGGACGATGGTGGCGATCGCCCTTCCCTTTGTCTGGGTTGGCGTGGCGATGACGATCAGGCGGCTTCGGAGCGCGGGGCTGCCTTCTCAGCTGGTAGTACTTTTCTTCTTCCCATTTGTGAACCTGGTGTTTTTTCTGCTGCTCTGTCTTATTCCTGAGCGTGCTGCCCGGCTGATTGATCAACCGACGTCGGTGTCGTCGTTCAAGCAAATGATTCCAGAGAGCGCATTGGGAAGCGCAGCGGTGTCACTTATATTCACGGTCCCGCTCGGCCTGGCCATCGCCCTGCTCGGCGCACAGGTACTGACGAACTATGGCTGGGGGTTGTTCGTGGCTTTGCCCTTCGCCCTTGGTTTGGCGGCCGCAGTGATTCATGGACAGCCGCAGCCGCGTAGCATCAAGAGTTGCATTGGGGTCGCATGCCTCTCCACCGCGCTTCTCGGAGCGGCGCTACTGGCGCTCGCTTTCGAAGGTATGGTGTGCCTGGTCATGGCCATGCCAATTGCGCTTCCGCTCGCCGCGTTTGGGGGAGCCTGCGGATACCTCGTGCAGCGGCGGCCTTCCATCCAAGCCGGGGCCCCGGCATTCCTGTCAGTCCTGCTTATTTTTGTTCCCGGCGTACAGTGGACGGAACACGCGATGGCGAGACCGGCGGCTACGTTTGTGGTCCGCTCGACAATCGACGTACAAGCATCGCCGCAGCAGGTTTGGGATCAAGTGATTGCGTTCAGTGAAATCCCGCCACCACAGGAATG
>QIBA01000024.1 GCA_003225175.1 Acidobacteriota bacterium | reverse complement strand
GGCATTCACGTTGGGCAGCGGAGTGAAGATCTGGCCGAAACGGTTATTGCCGACGTTGAATGGAGCGAGGCAAGCCGGATTCGATGAACCGCAGGCGATGCCGTTGGCGCTCTTCGTGACCTGTTCATCGTTATTGCCGTCAAAGGTATCGCCGGGCACTATGCGATTGATATCGATGGTACGCACGAGATCGCGGCTGCGGCTTCCGTAATATCCAACCTTCATTACATCGTGCCGCAGGAACTCCTGCTGCAGTTCGAACGAGAAGGAATAAACGTAGGGATTGGGCTCATTCGGTCTGGCGGCGAATAGCTGCACCTTGTTCACCGAGGTGCACGCAGTATTGGCGCAGAGCGCGCCGTCCGGTGCCACGCCAAATGCGAACGCCGGATTCGCCGGATAGGAGAATGGCGAGCTGCCGTTGGCAATGTTGTATTGAATTCCCGAACCGGGAGGCGGTCCCTGGATCCTGCCGGGATCGAAAAAGCAGCAGGCCTGGGCCAGTGCAAAGAACGGGGTATCCTGGCGCACATTAGCGAATACTGTACCCATCACACGGTTGTAGCCAAGCCCGAAGCCGCCGCGTAGCACCGTCTTGCCGTTGGAAGCGCCCGGGCTATACGTGAAGCCGATCTTTGGACCAAAGTTGTTTTTGTCAGGATTGAAAAGCTGGTTGACCTGTCGGACCGCTCCGTTGCACGCCCCAACATAATTGACACATGCCAGGCCATTGCCGACTCCGGAGCCTGCTCCAAGCACGTAGTTCGTGAGGATGTTGTTCGTCTCCGTAACCGGCGGGAAGTACTCCCAGCGCAGGCCGAGCGTGAGTGTCAAATTGGGACGCATCTTCCAGGTGTCTTGAGCGAAGGCAGCATAATCAGCTGTGCGGAAGTGACGCAAGCCGTTCGCCGGTCCACCGGTCGTGGGATTCACTGCGATTTGCTGAAAGAAACAGCAGGCGTCGTTGGCGAAGTTCAGCAGACCGCGGAACTGATACTGCGGACGCGACTGGCCGGATTCATCGTTATTGTTTTGCTCCTTTATATAGTCGCCGCCAAACTTAAGCGCGTGCCGCCCGAACACCCAGGTCACTGTGTCACGCAAATCGTAGGTATTCTGGGCCAAGCGTCCCGGCGTGGTTCCTGATTGGGTCACGCCCAGAAGGTTGTCGTTGGATCCAAAACCGCCGATATCAAAGTCGAACAATCGTATTTGTGGAATGCCGTAATTCGTCGTCCCCGCCGTGGAAAACTGGTTGTAGGTGTAACGCGTTACATTGGCCCGCAGATCGTTAAGCAGCGCATTGCTGATGGTCCGGGTCCACCCTACGGCGGCGGTCCAGTTGTTAGGCGAGAGGCTGATATCCATAAGCGGCCGTACGCCTCCGCTCACGTTGTCGAGCAATGTGTAGTAGGTGCTGCCAAAAAATTGATTCTTCCCCGACGTGTAGTCGAGGCGTCCGTTGTACTGATTTCCTGTCGAGCTGTTGGGAACACTGGCATCGAAAACGCCCCAATCGGGAATGCCATCTGGTCCATTGCCGATCGCTTGACCAACCGCAATGCCTGGTTGGTACCACGTGCCGAGAGCCCGGCCATCGAGAGAGCAGCAGTCGAGCACGCAGTTCGTCGTCGTGGTGGCGGAGCAAACCGTGGAAGTATTAGTGATGCGCGGCGCTACTCCTGATGTCTGAAAGATCTTTGCTGCAATGCTGTTGGGATTTGTCTTGATTACATATTGTTCGAACTGAGGCGTTTCCAGCTTCTGCGAGCGCAGCAAACTGGTGTTGTGCAGGCGTACGCCTTCGTAGGAGAAGAACCAGAAGAGGTGGTCTTTAATAACTGGTCCGCCGACGCTTCCAGCGAATTGGCGATACTTTTCCAGGTCACGCTGCGGGCAAGAGCTGGCAAGAAGCGTGAATGTATTCGAGCCGCTGACACAGGTGAGCGGTTTCGCCCCCGCAGCGGGTGTTGGACCGTAGAATTTGTTGAAAGCGTTCAGGCCCGGGTCCTGAAACAGGATTACGCCGCTTCCATGCAGCTTATTCGTTCCACTTTTGGAAACGCTTTTAACCACAATGCCGGAATTACGCCCGTCCTGCGCATCGTAGCTGGCGGCTACCACCGTGATTTCGGATACGGATTCCTGACCGGGAGTGATTACCGCTGCTCCGCCCCAGTTGAGACTGTTCACGCTCACGCCGTCGACCAGATAATTATTGGCATCGACACGCTGGCCGTTTGAAATCGCCTGGGTTTGATTTTCGGTTTGGAAAATCTGATTGTTGGTTCCACCGGGACCCTGTCCCTGCCCCGGAAGAAAGACCGCCTGGCCGGCGCCATTGCGCGCACCTTCTCCAAATACACCAGGTACCGTGCGCAACAATTCGTAAGGATTCCGTCCTGCCTGGGGAATCTGCAGCACCTGTTGCGTTGTGATCGTGCTCTGATTGTTTGCGGTTTCAGTCTGTAACTGCTCGTCCCCAGCTGTGACGGTGATTTGCTCCGCCGCCGGTCCAGCCTGCAATGTGATATTCAAGCCGCGCGGAGTTTCCGCCAATACCTGAACGTTATTGCTCACACCCCTGCTGAAAGACGGAGCTGTAACTGTGACCATGTAGGTTCCGGGTTGCAAGTGATCGATTCGATAGAAACCCGCGTTACTACTAGTCGCCGTCGAGGTGACTCCTGTCGCCTGATTGACGGCGTCTACAGTGGCGCCTGGAATCACAGCTTGCGAAGGATCGGTAATGGTTCCCTGAATTGAGCCATTGAACTGCGCAAAAGCAGGGGTGGAAATACAAAGAGAAATTGCAGCCAGCAAGAACGCACGCAAGTGGGACATTCTCAACCTCCGAAGGACGCGTGGTGAATTCAGCCGATCAGGTTCCTATTAGGAATTACCTGCGTTTTTGGTTAAACGATTAACCGAAACTGGCAATCTTTAGCACCGGAGCACGATCGAAGTCAAGTTTGCAAAGGAAGTCCGGGCTGGCGTTTCAGGATGGAATCTGGCCTAATGCAGCGGTGCAGAAATCTGCTGGACACAATTTTGTAAACATTACAACAGTGTCCACAATGGAACTACCCCCTAACGATTGTCATCCTGAAGCCCGATGTTGGCCGAAGGATCTCCCGCGATCTGTAGAACGTAATTGCTGCGTCCCGGCTCTTACACGATAATCGCTGGCCTAAGAGTCAGGATGTGACAATCGAGTCCGACTTCCGGGAGATCATTCGGCCAACATCGGGCCTCAGGATGACAGGCCTGACAAATTGAGCAGTGACTCGCACCGGTCCTACACATGAAATGCCAAAACAAAGCGCGACGAACCGCTAAGCACCGCGAGAACGCGCCCGTAACCATCAGCAGCCTCGCCCAATACCTGAAGCTCTCCCCCGCCGCAGTTTCGATGGTGCTGAACTCAACTCCCAAGGCCGCGCGTTTTCCCGAAAAGACAAGAAAGCGAATCCTCGCGGCCGCCGCCAAATTCAACTATCGTCCTAATTTCGTCGCGCGCTCCCTGCGTAAGCAGCAGACATTCACGATCGGCGTCCTCGTACCCGAGATAAGCGAGGGCTATGCGGCATTAGTGCTGGCCGGGATCGAGGACTATTTGCTCCAGGCCGGCTACTTTTATTTTGTCGTCAGCCATCGCCATAAGACGCACCTGCTTGAGCAATATCCTCGGCTCTTCATGGATCGACTGGTCGAGGGCATCATTGCAGTCGATACCACCGAGCTGCCCTTTATCCCGCAGGTTCCGACGGCGGTCGTCTCCGGCCATCGCCGCATGCCCGGGATCACTAACGTCGTGCTCGATCATCGCCGCGCCGCTCTGCTGGCCCTCGAACATCTTCTGCAACTCGGCCACCGCCGCATCGCCTTCATCAAAGGCCAGCCCTTCAGCTCCGACACCGAAACCCGCTGGTCTTCAATTCGCGGCGCTGCCCGCAAGCTGGGGCTGCAAATCGATCCCGATCTGGTCACGCAGCTTCAGGTGGATTCACCCACGCCGGAGCCAGGCTACGACGTAACGAAATCGCTGCTGGCCAAGCATCGCCACTTCACCGCGCTATTCGCCTTCAACGATATTTCAGCCATCGGCGCCATTCGCGCTCTTCTCGATTCGGGAATGAAGGTGCCGGGCGATGTCTCTGTGATTGGCTTCGATGACATCCAGAACGCCGCTTTTCAAAACCCACGCCTCACCACGATCCGCCAGCCACTGCGCCGCATGGGCGAACTCGCCGCCGAGACGCTGCTCAAACGAATCCGCGGCACCGAATATCACAAAGTGATCGCAGTAGAACCGGAGCTGATCGTGCGCGAATCAACCGCCGCGCCGCCGATTGAGAGTTTGGAAGGTTTGGGAGAGATAGGACAAGCCGCGGCGCGCAGAGAGCGGTAAAGGCCCGATGCCCTATTTGGAATTGTGGCACAGCTGAATTTTGTGGCACAGCCGCCCCCGGCTGTGGCTTTTGACTTTTGTGCTTGGCCCTTACTCTCTCCACAGCCATCGATAATCTTCAGGGTATTTGCACAAGCCAGCATCGAGGTCCTTTGATTCCGTTCATGATTTTTGCAAGACGAAAAGATTGACCGTCTTTATCTCGTAAAGGCGTGAATAACAAGTGCACATGCGTGGGCATGATCACAAAAGAGTGCATGTGAACCAGCACCATGTGATCGTGCAAGCAGTGCTGGTATGCGAGATCTCGCGCTTCAGGAGGAAGGACGAAATCTTTGTAAGTGCGGAACGTGACGAAAACCGGAGTGTCGTCTACCTGGAAATGTGGCAGGTTTCGGCGGTACATGAAGTGTACAAGACTGCCACAAGGCAGCGCGCTGTGCACTGGAATCCATAGCGTGACTCGCGGCTTAAGAAGCAAAGTCCAAAGCCACAGCCGAGGGCGGCTGTGCCACATTTTAGGCTGTGCCACAATTCATCTGTGCCACAATTCAACTGATGGTTTCTCCCGCACTCGAGACCGTACCCCGCACTCCGAAGCTCCGTCCTTCCGGCTTCAGCGCGCGCAGCGCAGCTTCCTTCACTCTCTTCGCCTGCGCGCTCTTCATTGTTCTTGGAATCGTTACCACGTTGCTTGGCCCCACGTTTCCTCTCCTCTTGAAGCGCTGGCCGGTGACGACCGCGCAGCTTGGCACATTATTTTTCTGGCAATTCATTCCGTCGACAGCCGGCACATTGCTCAGCGGAGCGATGCTCTCGAAGCGGAGCTTTCGTTTGGGTGTCGTGTTTGGGGTTGCGCTTTGCCTCTTGGGTGTAGCCGGATTGATTTGGGCTGACTGGAACCTCGGAAGAGCCGCCGTCGCGTGCTATGGGGTAGGACTCGGCTTCGCTCTGCCCGCGACCAACCTGGCGGTGGCCGAAGCCAATCGCACGCGACGCGCCGCATCAGTCTCGCTGCTCAATTTCGCCTGGGGCGTTGGCGCCATCAGTGGACCTCTCCTGCTACGCCTCACTCACAGCCTCTCTGGGTTTTTCATAGCGTTGGCCGCGTTAGTAGCTCTAGGACTCGCGGGCTCTGCAATCTGGCAGATGCCGCCAAAGAGCGCGGCAGCTCCAACCGGGGAAATGCCCGTCAGCGCGCCAGTTCGCCTCTGGATCGTCGCTCCACTGATCGCCGCCTCCATGTTCTTGTTCTGCGGTGTCGAGAATGCAGTTGCGGGCTGGGCCGCGACTCTGGCTCTACCCAGCTTCGCCGATGCCTTCCGCGCCAGCAACGCTAATGAAGCTTTCTGGGCGTTCTTTCTCGCAGGCAGAGCGCTCGCCCCGGTTGTCCTCCGACGCATCTCCGAGACATGGCTGCTCTTTGCCTCAATTATTACTGCGGCAGCCGGAGTCCTTGCCTTCTACTTTGCCGCGCACGCCGCAACGATCCTCGTCGCATGCGCTATCGCCGGCCTGGGAGTCGGTCCCGGATTCCCGCTGCTGATCTCACGCGTATCAGAGTTGATTGGCCCACAACGTCCAGCATGCACCGTGTGCTTCGCCTTCGCCGGCATCGGCGCCGCAACACTGCCCAGCGCTATGGGCCTTATCGGAGAGAAGATGGGCGACCCTCGAGCCGGATTGCTGCTCCCTCTGTTTGGACTGGTGTTGTTGCTTCCCACAGCAAGGATGCTGAGCGCGTGGCGGCGCAACGCCTGATGAAGACTTGTGTGGCACAGCCGCCCTCGGCTGTGGGAAGAAACCATATCTAAAACTGTCATCCTGAGGCCCTCTTTTGGCCGAAGGATCTCCCGCGATGCATCGGACTGAACTGCCGCCTCGTGGCACTTCGGCCAGAATTGCGTACAATACCGCGACGTGAAGGAACACTGCTACTCCGTCTACATCGTGTGCAGCCGCACGCGAGTGCTCTATATCGGCATGACGAGCGACCTGCAACATCGAATTTGGCAGCACAAGAACGGCACGTTCGAAGGCTTTACCAAGAAATACAACTGTCACTATCTCGTGTACTTTGAGCGCTACGACAACGTTTTTCGCGCAATTGGTCGTGAGAAAGAACTAAAGCGCTGGACTCGGGCCAAGAAAATCGCGTTGATTGAGTCGGCTAATCCGCGCTGGCAAGATCTGAGTGAAGATTGGGGCCGACAGATTCTTTTCCCGAGACAGTCCAAAGCAGAAGCCGACGCCATTGAGGCTTCAAGACAAAAACTCAAAATTCCGGGCTCCTCGTGAGAGTGCCTTACTGGCGACAATCAAGTCCGACGCATCGCGGGAGATCCTTCGGCCAAAACCTGGCCTCAGGATGACAGTCTTAAGAGGGATATCGTGAAGCGGATATTGGATCGCGGTTGGCCAATAAAATGAGATCGGCCAATAAAATGAAAATCCCTCCCGCCTCAATTAAAATCATCCCGCCGCAAGCACACTTCCTAAACAGGTGACTCATGCCGGAGACCCAGGTGGCTCAGCAAGACATCCAGTCCGTCCTCCGCGAAGCGCGCAAGTTCGATCCGCCGGCGGAGTTCAGCCAGCATGCTCGCATCAAGAGCATGGCCGAGTACCAGAAGCTCTATGACGCCTCAGCGGCCGATCCCGAAAAGTTCTGGGCCAACGTAGCCGGCGAGCTGCACTGGTTCCAGAAATGGAACAAAGTTCTGGAATGGGACTTGCCCTGGGCAAAGTGGTTTCTCAACGGCAAGATCAATCTCTCCTACAACTGCCTCGACCGCCACGTTCAGACCGCACGCAAGGACAAAACCGCCATCCTCTGGGAAGGGGAGCCCGGAGAGGTTCGCACCTTCACGTATCAGCAGCTTCTGCGCGAAGTCTCGAAGTGCGCGAATGCGCTGAAAGCAATGGGAATCAAGCCGGGCGATCGCGTCGCCATCTACATGGGCATGACGCCGGAGCTAGCGATTGCGCTGCTGGCCTGCGCGCGTATTGGCGCCGTGCATTCAGTGATCTTCGGCGGATTCTCCGCGAACGCTCTCGTCGACCGCATCAACGACGCGCAATGCATCGCCGTCATCACGCAGGACAGCGGATATCGCCGCGGTGTATTGGTATATCGCCGCACCGGATCGGCGGTTGAGATGAAGAAAGGACGCGATCACTGGTGGCACGAAGTGGTCGATAAAGCCTCTGACAACTGCCCCGCCGAAGCGCTCGACTCTGAAGATCCGCTCTTTATTCTTTATACCTCGGGCACGACAGGAAAGCCGAAGGGCATCGTTCATACCACTGCTGGGTATGCCGTCGGCGTGTACTACACCACAAAGATGGTCTTCGACCTCCGCGACGAGGACATCTTCTGGTGTACCGCCGATATCGGATGGGTGACCGGCCATTCCTACATCGTCTATGGGCCACTGCAGAACGGCGCGACGGTACTGATGTATGAAGGCGCGCCCAATCATCCAGACTTCGACCGCTTCTGGCAGATGATCGACCGCCACAAAGTCACGATCTTCTATACCGCGCCCACTGCCATTCGCGCCTTTATCAAGTGGGGCAGCGAATATCCCAAGCGCCACAAACTCGACAGCCTGCGCCTGCTCGGCACCGTCGGCGAGCCCATCAATCCCGAAGCCTGGATGTGGTACCGCGACATGATCGGCAAGAACCGCTGCCCCATTGTCGATACCTGGTGGCAGACCGAAACGGGAATGATCATGATCTCGCCGCTTCCCGGCGCCGTGCCCACAAAGCCGGGATCAGCAACAGTCCCGCTGCCCGGAGTCTTTCCCGATGTGGTAACGCGTGCAGGCGAATCCGTGCCCAAGGGCTCCGGCGGCCTGCTCGTGTTGCGCAAACCGTGGCCGGCGATGGCGCGAACCATCTTCAACGATCCTGATCGCTTCGTGAAGCAATACTGGTCCGACATTCCCGGCATGTACTTCACCGGCGACGGCGCGCGCAAAGACGAAGACGGCTACTACTGGATGATGGGCCGCGTGGACGACGTGATCAATGTTGCCGGACATCGGCTCGGCACCATGGAGATCGAATCAGCTTTGGTCGCACACCCCAAAGTCGCGGAAGCTGCGGTAGTCGGCCGTCCTGACGATCTCAAGGGTCAGGCCATCGCCGCGTTTGTGACACTGGAATCCGGCCACAAGCCCACTCCAGAGATGAAGGACGAGCTGCGCAAGTGGGTTGTCAAAGAAATCGGAGCGCTCGCGCGTCCGGACGATATTCGCTTCACCGACACGCTTCCCAAAACGAGAAGCGGCAAAATCATGCGCCGCCTTCTCCGCGAACTCGCCGGCACAGGCGAAGTGAAAGGCGATGTCACCACACTGGAAGATTTTTCCGTGATCGCAAAGCTAAGCAGCGAAGAAGAGTAGAGATACACGAACTATAACGTTCCGGCCGGAAAGCTGAACACGGAGGGCACGGAGGTCACAGAGGTTTGGCTCGGCTGATCAAGCTTCATCGCGTTCTCCACCGGCAGGGGCTTATAACGAAGTGTTGGTCTTACTTTCTCCTCTCCTCCATGACCTCCGTGTTCAATTTTTCCCCGCTATTTCACACCAAACGTAACTGAGTGCATAACCGGATCGCCGGTGACCGTAAACTGCAAGCTGTTGGGGAGCGAAGAAGAGTAGAGATACACGAACCATAACGTTCCGGCCGAAAGCTGAACACGGAGATCGCGGAGGTCACAGAGGTTTGGCTCGGCTGATCAAGCTTCATGGCGTTCTCCACGGGCAGGGGCTTATAACGAAGTGTTGGTTTTACTTTCTTCTCTGTCTCCTCCGTGACCTCCGTGTTCAATCTTTCGCCGCTATTTCACACCAAACGTAACTGAGTGCATAACCGGATCGCCGGTAACCGTGAACTGCAAGCTGTAAGTTCCCGCGCGCAATCCGTTCGTGCTCAGATTGAAGATGTATCCTCCCGTTGATCCTAGCGTGCTGTCGAAGCGGAAATCGTTATCCGGATTGGCGTTGGCTTCAGCATCAGCGGCGCCCGAGAATCCGGAGACCGCCGTAATCCCAGCCGCGTGCAGAACGATTCCCGGAGACGAGAGATTCCTTCCGCCGCCATCGCAAAGCTGAAGCTTGATCGGGAATGCCGCTCCACTGTTCTTTGATTTCGTTGGATCGTAAAGCAGGCAGATGTTGTAACTGACATTCTGCGTGAAAGCTGCCGAAGTGCTCGCGCTGAAGTTCGTGTCGCCGCCGTAAGCGGCCATTATCAAATGTGATCCGACAGCCAGGGCAGCAGTTGCCAACGCTGCCTGTCCTCCAGATAGCGCGCTGCTTCCAAGCGTTGCAGCTCCTTCCTTGAACGTAACTGTCCCGGTCGGCGTGCCGGCGCCGGCCGGAGTCACAGTCGCGGTGAACGCAACGGACTGGCCAAGGATTGAAGGCTGTTGTGAAGAAGCGAGCGTGGTGGTTGTCGCCACGATCGTCGGCTGGTTCGAGAACTGCAGCGCCGTGCTGTTTGCCAGCACGCGAGCGTCATAGCTCCAGGGAAGCTGCTGCCCGCTCTGTAGGCCGCCGGAATTGTGAATGCCGATAGTCGCTCGTCCAGCCTGCGTGTTGGGATCGCCAGCCCCAAGTTCGACGTTCTGATACTGGAAGAGAATCTTATTCCCAGATTCGAACAGCACAGTTTCAAAGGTAACCGGGTTCTGCGAGCCCTGCGGATAGGCGTTGTTCCACTGCACCACAAACCTGCGAGCGCCGGCTGCTCCGAGTGTCTGATAAATCACCGAACCGGATCCGGGAACGGCGAAGCTGAGATCGCTCCAGAACGGAAGCAGTGCCGGAGGATCGTTCGGAGGCGGAGCCACGGTCAGGTCGGTATTAGCGAAATCGTTGGCAGCGCTGCCGCATAGGCCGACGCCGGCGATGAAATAGAGAGCGCCATTCGAGCTCACGCAGACCATGCTGTAGTTCTGGCCATAGAACTGAAATGGGAACGGCAAGGTGAGCGGCACGCTTCCATCATCCGTTCCAGTCAGCACACTCGTTCCCGATCCGCCGGAGGAGATGTCGATAAAGCTGTACACCACGGAGTCAGTGGCCGCATATCCGCCGCCGTCGGGCCCGCGCGTCGTACTTGCCCAGCCCAGCGTCGCCGACACCAGAAGCGCCAACCCCGCAACGCGCAAGATTACTATCCCAACCGCGCTGGATCTCTGCATTCTCGTCCTCTGGAGTTGTTCTCGCATCCGCAGTTTCACCATGAAGTCTGCTTAATGGCAAAAATCTGTCCGCCAAACGTGATTGTGCCAAATCGCAGGACCGGCAGCGCTGCATTGAACGGCGTTACCTGGAATGGCTGCGTAAAGATGTTGTTCACGGGGCCAACCAAGGGTGCCAGAGTGATGAAGCTCGGCTGATCGGTGCCGGTCACCGGAGTGCACCCCAAGGCATTGGGTGAGCCCAGCACCTGGTCGGCGCCGCCTAAATGGCTGAACACCTCGCCATATGAGTTGAGGCTGTAGGCGCAAGCCGCGGCGTTCTCGGTAACCGTAAACCCCTGGTCTCCGAGCTGAATCGTCCCCTGCCGATTCATTCCCGAGAAGTTCGGCGTCACGTTGAAGGTCACCATGCCTGAACTTCCTGAGAAGGAGGTTGAGGCGGTGATCCAGTTGGAGTAGGACACCGCATTCGGTGAGCACCCAGAAGCGGCTGTCGAGAAGGGGAACGTCGCTCCGTTCAGGCCGGAGGAAGATACATTCGTCGACTTCGTTCCCAGCGTGTACGAGCACGGAGCTCCATCCTGCGAGACCATATAGCCGAGCCCAGCAATGGTCAGCGATCCGGATCGAGGCGTGGAGCTGGTGTTGCGCTGCGCCACGAACTGCACGTCGCCATTTCCGCCAGTTCCAGAAGAGGAAATCGTCAGCCAGCTCGGATCGTTGGTCGACGAGGTCCATGAACAGGCCGCAGGCGCGATCACGCCAACCAGGCCATTGCCACCTGCAGCCGGCACATTGCCATTCGCCGATTGCAATGCATAGCTGCAAGTCGTGCCCGCTTGCGAAACGTTCACGCTCTGACCGTTGATCGTGATCGAGCTCGACCTGCCGGTGCTGGAGGAAGCATTGGAGCCGATCGTCACACTGATCGTGCCCGTTCCGGTTCCGAAGCTCGGAGCAATCAGCACCCATGGATCAGCCGCCTTCGCCGACCACGAGCAGCTCGCGCCGTTCGTCGTAACCCCAATCGCCCCCGGACCGCCGCCCGATCCGAATGGCGAGCCCAACTGTGAGGTGTCGAGACTCACGCTGCAAGCGAGTGCTTGCTGGTTAATCTGGAATATCGCGCCGCCGATCGTTAGTGCGCCGATGCGCGGCTGAGTCGTCGAGTTCGGATCGACGCTGTACAGCAGCGTTCCCGAACCGGAGCCGGACCCACCGGAGTTGACCGTAATCCAACTTGGTCCAGTCACAGTCGAGTACGAACATCCCGCCAGCGTGTTCACGATCACCGCTCCGGAACCGCCATTCGCGGGCCATGAAGCGTCCGAGGCATCTAGCGCAATTGTGCAATTCGCGCCAGTCTGGGTAGCGGTAAACGTTTGTCCGGCAACCGTTGCATTCAGCACTACGGTTGATGCAGTTGCGTTGGCCGGGATCGTCAGATTCACCGAACCATTGCCTGTGAATGTCGTCGCAGGCGCTCCCAGTCCCGAAGCGGTCCATTGGCACGTCTGATCTGAGGTCTTCACTGTTACCGGAACAGTGGTCATTCCTGCGGAAACCAGCAAGCTGGTGGGATTTACCGCGTAGGCACAACTGCCTCCAGTTCCAAACTGCGTGATGTTATACACAGCGCCGTTTACCGTGATCGATCCAGACCGCGGCGATGCTCCCAGATTCTGGGCGATCTTGTAGCTCAGCGTTCCCGATCCGGAACCGCTGTAAGTTGTGCAGGTATGACCTAGCCCACAGCCTGTGCTAATCGAAATGAACGAAGAATCGGAAACAGAAGCCGTCCACTTGCAGGATGCCCCGGTTGAGACGTTGAAACTCCCTGTAATACCAGCGGCAACGACCGTGGTACTGGATGGGTTCAACGTGAACGTGCAAGGCTGCGGCGCTACCACAGTCAGCAGCACCGGAACTGTATCGAACTGATTCACAGTCTGCGGAGCCGCTACGCCAATCAACCCCGAGTAACTTCCCGCGCCCAGGCCCGTGGTATCTATCGACAAATTGACCGGCGCCGGAGTTGTGCCCGCATTCGCGGATAATGTCGCGCCCGGCAGACCGGACTCGGCCAGCGTAAACGCATAAGCACCGCTGGTCGTGTTCACGTTTACAGGTATGACGACGGGCGAAGGCGAGCCGAGGGTATACACGATCTGAATCGGCTTGGGACTCAGGCTGATGGCGGGTGAGTCGCCTATCGCGCTATCGACGGTAATCGGGTAGGCCTTGTTGAGAGTGTTGCCAGTGCTGTCAGTCAGAGTCAGGTACAGGCTGAAGTAACCCGGATACTGTGGAATTCCCGAGAGTACGCCGGAGCTACTGAGGCTCACTCCAGGAGGCATTTCGGAGAATACATTCAGGCTCAAGACGTAAGGACTGGTACCCCCAGATGGAATCAGGGTTTGCGAATATTGTGTGCCCACCATTGCCGGAGGTAAATAGTCCGGACTGACCGCCAGGACAGTTACCGCACAGGAGAAGTTGAACGTCAATGTTTGCCCGCTTGAATCGGCCACAGTCAATTGGAACTTGTAATTGCCTGGAGTAGTTGGGATTCCACCTATGTAGGTCGGAACACCGTTGCTGCCCAGCACCAGCATCATTCCCGGAGGTAGCGAAGAGCCGGAAGCAATCGACCACGAGTAGGGAGCCACTCCCCCCTGAAGCAAGTCGTTCAGAAGGAAGTGATATGGCACTCCCGCGGAAGCGGCGTCCAATCCCACATCGGGATAATTGAAATTGCCTGAGGGTATAAGCGGGGCTGCCATTCCCGGAGGAGTGATGACGAGGGTCAGCGAAGGAGTCGTGGCAGTGAAACCCTGCTGGTCTGTGACTACAGGCGAGAGGGTGAAGGATCCGGTAGTTTGGGGAATTCCCGAAAGGGTACCATTCGAGCTTATCGTGAGTCCTGCAGGCAAAGGAAAGAAAGGAGATTCGCTAACCGTGTACGGCGCTGTACCGCCGGCGAAGTTGAACTTAAACGAGTAAGACGTTCCGAGCACGCCAACTGGCAGTGGCTTCGAACCCAAAAATAAGTCGAATGCAGGCGTCACCCTCTCAAAAGGAACCACATTTACTGTGACTGTCGAATCTTGGAAGTTGGTGGAATCGGTGTTCTCGGTTGCGCGCACCTTGAACGTGTACAAACCCGGAACACTCGGCGCTCCCGCGATCGCCCAGCAGTTCGGACCACAAATCTCTTGCACCTTCATTCCTGGCGGGGTATTGCCAGCTATCACCGACCAATTGTACGTAGAACTCCCATTCGTCGAATTAAAGGCCAAAAGGAAATCGAAAGTGAAACGACCGATCGAGGTATCCAGGAGTGAATTGATGAAAATGCCAGTCCCGCGCACAGTGAAGACACCGAAAGAATAGCCGCGCGAGAAGGTCTGCCCATTGGCGTCGCGCACCTGCAGCCTGAAAGAGAAACTCCCTGCATCGAACGTCGTTCCCGACAGCAGGCCCGTGTCTGACATGGTGATGCCCGGAGGTAAAGCTGCCTCCCCAATGTTTGCCGGAGCGAAACTATAGGTATACGGCGGCGTTCCGCCCAGAGTGACAAATTGCTGCGCGAACGCGACTCCGGTCGTAACGCGATTGATGGAACTCGTGAGGATCGTCAATGCCGAAACATGCAGCGTGAAAGTTCCGCGCAACTGCCTGCCAGCCGAGTCGCTGACGACCAGACCAAAGCTGTAATCGCCTATGATGGCGGGCACACCGGCCAAGACCGTCGATCCGGGAACAAAATTAACAGGCAGATTGGGACCGGAATACAGATTGAGACCGGGGGGCAAATTCGAGCCTGGAGCCAAAATAATTGTGTACGGCGGAGTACCGCCATTTGGAGTGATTGCCGACTGAAAACGTTGGCCAACTGCCGCATCAGGCAACGCGCTTGCATTGGAAATCGTAAGCTCCGACGGATTTGGCAGGGCGACGGAAAGGACAAATGCTTTTGCAACGTGATCGGAGCCTCGGGTAAGGGTCACCAGGAAAGGCATGTTGATGGCAGTCTGCGCTGGAATTCCGCTGATTACACCGGACGGTGAGAGACTGAGTCCTATCGGCAATCCACTGAGTCCGACCCCCAATCCGCTCAGGCTCCAAACTTGGCCCGGGGTCCCGGCGGCCACAAACGCATAGCTATAAGGCACGCCAACCGTGCCGTTCGGGAGAACCTCGGAATCGGGGATCGCCAAGCTCGAGATGCGGAGCGTGAAGGTGTACCGGATTATCGCCCCGGCGTCGTTTGCGGCTAGCTGGAAGGTGAATTGTCCTGCCTGAGAGGGTGTTCCCGAAATTGAACCCGAGAGAAGTGATAACCCCGGCGGCAGTGGTGAATTCGGTACCTCAGTCCAAACCGGCGTTCCGGAATTGTCAAAGGTCACCAACGGAGCCGAGTAAGGAACGCCGACAGAACCATCGGCCAGAGCCGTGTTGTTGAAGAGCACAAACGGCGCAATGGTGAGCGAGAAGGTTCTGGCGCCGACATTACCCTGGGAATCCTGGATCTGCGCCGTGAAACTGTAATTTCCCGCCACCTGCGATAAACCGGTGAGCACGAAGTTGCTGGCGGCAGCTCCTACAGCAGGCTGATTAGTATCGGTGAGCAGCACAAAGCCAGGCGGCAGAGGGCTAGGAATGCCGATCGTATATGGTCCTGTTCCCCCAGTTGGGTTAAGAGAGATGCGCGGCTGGTTCCCGAGTTGGAATGTACCGAGGTTCGGACCGGAGTTGAAGGTCAGCGTCGCTGCTGTACCCGAGACGATATTGAATCCCAGGAAATTAAAGGAGTATTCGCCGGTGCCGTCGGTGACGTGCATGCGCTTGAAGGACTGGCCGGTTTCGCCGGGTGTTCCGCTCACCACGCCGGTTCCGCTCACGCCAAGGCCAAGCGGCAGCGGATCGGTGTTGGTCCAGTTGTAATTGCCGTCTCCTCCGATCACCAGCAGCGGCTGCGTGTAAGGCGTGTTGTATACAAGCGAGTTTCCCCGAAGCGGAAGATTGAAGTATTCAACTCCAATTCGGGAGACGTTGAAGGTAAAGTCCTGGCTCGCGGCGTTATTACTTGCGTCCGTCACCTGCAAGGTGAAGTGGTAGGTGCCCAGAGCAAGTGCTCGACCCACGAGAATCGACTCCCCGGGGTAGTAGAACGAAGCGATGGTGTCCCCATTGCTTTGCAAACTGAATCCTGGAGGCAGTGAACCGGAAGTGACGGCCCACGAATAGGGAGGCGTTCCACCCTGTACGGTCAGTGGCGCACTATTTCCATCGAAGTACGCAGTGCTTGAAAATTCGCTGTCCATCTGAATGGAAAGCGGCTGCGGCGGAGATGTACTTACCGGCCACGAGAAGTTCTGCTGGACCGTTCCTCCCGGGCCGCTCGCCTGCACCGTGAATCTAAAGTTGTTGGAGAACGACGGCGTTCCGAAAAGCAAGCCGGAGGAACTCATCGATACATTGCCCGGGAATCCGCCAAACAACGACCAGGTACATCCGCTGCCGCAACCCGGAGCGGTGAACTGCAGGTTGTAAGCCGTGCCGACTGTGCCTTGCGGCAAGATGCCGCCGGTCGTGATCGCGAACGCATTCACCTCGATCTGGACGCTGAAGAACTCCTTGTCCGAAGTACTCAGATCGGTAACTATGAAATTCGCATTGTAAAGACCTGAAGCTATTGGAGTCCCTGAGATCAATCCGGAAGAACTTACTGTGAGTCCGGGTGGCAATCCGCCGTTGTCATCGAATCGATAATTTCCACTCCCGCCAACGGCGGTCAGCGTATACGCGTAGGGGACATTTACTGCAGCCAGCGCAAGACTGAATGGACCGGCGTACCCCGGACCGCTAACCGTGAAATGGACGTCGCGATCAAATACATTTCCGCCGTTGTCGGTTACACGGATCGAGGTGCTGTAGGAGCCCGGAGTAGCAATCACCCCGATATAAGCTGCCGTGACGTCTGAGGGAAACCATGGCGGCAAAGGCTGTCCGTCCTGCACACGCATCCCAGGGACAACGTTCGCGCCAGGCGTGAGCGAATAGTGATACGGCGGAGTCCCGCCCGTAGCCTGAAGGAACTGGTAGAAACGACCTGGCGTCCTTTGTCCCAAATCGGGTCCGAAAGAGAAATTCAACGGCGGATTCGTCCCCGCGGGGTAGATAAACAGATCGTAGAAGATTTGGTTGGCATGCCCCGCTTGGTCCGTTACGGCGACAAATCCCTGGTATTGTCCACTCGCGCTAGGTGTACCGCTCAGAGTTCCAGTTGGGGAAAGCGAAAGGCCGGGGGCAAAGTACTGTCCAGGCGGCAATGACCAAGCGAATGAACCTGTCCCGCCCGTCGCGGTGAAAGTAAAACTATACGGACTGCTTACGTTGCCGGGAGGCAATTGATATTGCGTCGTACCGTGAATGGGACTGACAACAAGTTTGAAATACCGGACAGCAAAGTTTGCGCTGTTACCGGCATCCGCTACCTGCAAGGCAAAGTTGTATACGCCCACTGCCGTGGAATTGCCGCTCAGTAAACCGGTCGAAGAGAGTGAAATCCCCTGCGGCAGCGAGCCGCTAAGCAGTGTCCACACGTATGAAGGCGCGCAACAGGCACTCAGTTGGCGGTTATAAGAGTTCCCGGCCGCGCTCGTGCCGAGATCGGCACCGTCATTGATATTGATTGTCTGCGTGCCGTTACTGGGGAAGCCTATATTGAAGTAGTTGGAAATTGTGATGCTGTGGTTGGCGGAGTCGGTGAACCCCAGAACGGCATTGAAGCTGCCCACCTCATTGGGAGTACCGCTCAACAAAAAGTTATTGAAGTCGAAAGCCAGACCGTTGGGTATTTGATTGTTTAGATTCGTGAAAGAGTAGGAACCGGAGCCACCGATGGCTCGCACCTTGAACGAATAAGGAACTCCGAGTGTGCCCTGCGGTATGTGATCGTTGTAGTGCTGAAACACCTCTGAAACGTGCAGCGGAAAGGTGTTCGTAGCGGTCGCGCCCGTGGCATCGGTTACGGTGACCGTCACATTGAAGTCGCCGAGCTGCGAGGGGCGGCCATAGATCTCGGCGTCACCCGGAGTAATGTAGAAGCTGGTAACGCCACCACCAAAGCGGATCGCCATGCCTTGTGGCAATCCGCTGGCCGTCCATGTAAAAGGGGATCTGCCCCCCGCGTGCACCGAGATAGCATCCGCACAATCGTCGCCCAGGACACAGCCATCGAATGATGCGATTGCGCCATAGGGAGAAATCGATGGCAATTGCGGCGGCTTGCCAACCACGTTCACCGACATTCGCCGCGTATATGAGCGATGGTTTGCATCGGTTACGGTGACGTCGAATAGGTAATGACCTGGCCCAAACGAGAGGCTGCCCGTAATGATTCCTGAGGAGCTGAGAACGAGGTTCCCTGGCATTCCACTCGAAGTGAATGTGTACGGCGGCGTTCCACCTCTAGCGCTAATCACGGCGTTGTAGGGTGCGTCCTGCGTCGTATTGGGAAGAGTGCCATCGGTCGTGATCTGAACGTCGAAAACGGGCAGAGCGCGCGTGGTGAACACGGTATCGACGCCGTCCGTGAGCCGGATATAGATGTTGTAGAAGCCGGATTGCGTCGGCGTTCCCGAAAGAGTCCCATCCCCAGCTAGGGTCATTCCGGGAGGAAGCCCATTCACCGCTGCCCAGGTAACGACTCCAGCGTTGTTCAAGGGCGTGAACTTATGCGAGTAGAAAACACCCACAAAAGCATCCGCCTGCTGGTAGATCTCCTGCATGTGCAGGAGCGTTATCTTGATCGTACAGGCGCGAACGACGGTTTGCCCGCCGCTGCTGACTGACAAGGTGAACGCGTAGGTGCCTGGCGTAGTGGCTACGCCTATCAGTCCAGCGCTGGCATTCGAAGAGAAAAACGGAGCAGGGTCGGTTCGCAACAGCATCCCCGGAGGCAGCGAGCCTGAAATTACGCTCCAGGAATAAGTTCCATCTCCGCCCGAAGCATCCAGCTCAACCTGAAGATCGCCGATTTGATATGTCCCGAAATCGGGACCGCTGTTCATGGACAGCGGAGCGGCAGACGAAATTGACCCACTTGTAACTTGCGCAAGTGTCCTTGCCTGCCCTTGGAAACCGAGGTAGGCAGAGTTGACGGCGAAGCCAGTACATTGAATCGCGGGAAATATCGTTACTCCTCCGAAGCCGATAAGAGAAGTTTCTGGAACGACCAACTCAAGCTCCAACTCATCCCAGCCCGGTATCGCACGTGAACCAAAGCCGAATAGTGCCGACCCGCTTGGACAAGCAGCATTGACCGGACTCGTGAAAGCAATCAAGGTTGAGTTTGCCGGAGTGAACGTAATCGCCGGAAGCCCCAGGATTGCAGGCAAGGGTACGTTCCAATTCGTTACTGCGCCTGTGGTGACGTCAATATCAATGGTGCCGGAAAAATTGGCGCTGCTTTGCAGAACTCCAGTGGCAGTGAAAGTCTTTGCCGATGCAGGTGCAACTGCTAAACACATCGCTAGAGTCGTGGTCCCTAGCGCGATGCTGCGAGCTGTCATAAATCGCCGGCAGATGGCACGTAGCGACTGAATCCTCTTGAGAGCCCCACAACCGACAAGTCCATTCACTCGCGTGTCTCCTCTCGGGAGCACGTTCACAAAGACTGCGGTGGTCCGAATTGAAACGGAGCCTGGGGGATCAAAACAATTGCTGAAAGGTGCGCCGAGCCTACTCGCCACTTTTCAGTGTGTCAAGAGTGAAAGTTATTGCAGCTTGTGGATGGAGCTTCACGTTTCTTTAATTCTGCGCAAGGCGCAGCCGATTCAGCGAGATCGGGAGATTTTTCCCAATATGGGAACAGTAACCTGCGCGATGTGACCAGATCGCCGAATAGTGCCCCATCTTCGCGACAGGTTTTTTAATGAAGATCGCTGTTTTTGCCTGCGTGGTTCCGGCCGCCCC
>QIBA01000023.1 GCA_003225175.1 Acidobacteriota bacterium | reverse complement strand
TCCCATCTTGGAACTGCACCAACAAAGGGCGCAACGAGAGATCGAGGCTCGGCATCGGGTCACTCGTCCCGAGTTGCGCGCCGAGTGACCCTTGGCGTACTTTGGCGCTCGAACTGATCATCCGGTTTCGTGTCTGGCCTGACATAATCGGTGACAAATGTCCCATCCCAGAGAGTCGAGTCTGCTTTTGGCAACCCACAATCGCCCCCTCTCCACCACGTTGAGCGATTACGCGGATCGGCTTTACCAGATTGAGATAGCTCTTGAGACGCTGCAGCAAAGTGCTGGTCCCCACAGCGGAATTGTTGCGCATGTTGCCCGCAGCGTCGGCTCCGCCTTCTCCATCGCCCGCTCTGCAGCAGCCGT
>QIBA01000022.1 GCA_003225175.1 Acidobacteriota bacterium | reverse complement strand
ACAGTCTATGCGTGTAGTTAATAACACCGGCGTCATAGACGGAACGCGCTCCCGATTGCTGCAGCAGAATGTTGTTGAACTGCGGAAAGAGCCTCGTGCTGGCATTCACATTCTTGCTGTAAACCGGCCGTCCATCGGCAAGACTAGCGATCGGATTAATAAGGTTAATGTTGCTCAGGAACTCGAGGTTCCTGGCTCCCGTATGAATGTAGCCGAGTGTGATGCTGTCGTTGCTGCTGAGTTCGCGAGACAGCTGCAGGCTGGTGTTGATGGTGTAGGCATTGCGGAAGTTGGGGTCTACCGAGGTCACATCATTTGGAGTTCCTGTTGGCGCCACCGAAGTGAGGATCGTTGGATACGCCGGAGCCCCAGCTGAAGTCGGTCCCAAGGATACTGACGAGAGATTTCCGTTATTCAGCAGCGTGTTGAACCAGGTGTTGGTTGCCGGCGATTCGTAAAAGATTCCGCCGGAGGCGCGAACAATCGTCTTCGGTGTCAGCCGATAGGCAAAGCCTACTCGCGGGGCAAAATTTGCGCCTGGGGAATTGAAGTTGCGGGAATAAATAAAGGGAGCATTGGGATCGGAGGGTGGAGGCACAAACTTGTCATAACGAAGCCCATAAACCAGCGTCAACTTCGGCGTGAACTGCCAGTTGTCCTGCCCGTACAGGCTGAAGAAGACCGAGTGATAGGACGGAACCGCGCCCCCGTTGCTCACATTCACAGTTGTATAGGACCGTGGATTGGCGCCGGACTTCGCGCTCAGGTAGGCGGCGATACTGGGGAATATGTATTGCGTGAACGAATCGGCTTTCTGCAGGTCGACGTTCTCCTGCCAGGATCCTCCCCACTTGTAGGAATGTTTGCCATGAATCCAAGTGAGGTTTTCGTTCAGGTTGGGAATCTTCTCCGTGAATTGGTCGCCGGCTGCAGTGGTGCCGTTAAAGTTCGCAGTGCCTTGAATTTGGACCGCTGGTCCAGCAGGCGTCAGCGTGCCTGGGAAATGGCTGTTGCTGCGCAGCGGCCATGAGAAACGAAACTCATTCAGCAGGTTCGAACTAAGCGCGCTTACGACTTGCATTCCGATCACGTGGGCTTTGTCCTTGAAATCGGAACTGGCATCGAGCGCAAATAGCCCGCCCACGTTGGTGTTGAAAGGAAATGAGTTCCTGAAATAGTTGTAGCGGACGAATGCAGAGTGCTTCGTGTTAATCACCCAATCCACGCGGGTGTCGACAAACTGGCCATGCAGCAAGCCGGGGCCGGCCACGAGCAGCGATGGGTCAATCCCAATTTGGGCAGCATTCGCCGCAGTGATCGTCACCGGCGCTGGCTGGCCGCGCTCAAGATGCTCATACGCTCCAAACCAGAACAATTTGTCCTTGATTACCCGCCCCCCGGCGTTGGTGGAGTAATCGTTCAATTTCAATTCCGGCTTCGGCGCCGTCGGCGATAGCAGGATCGGGCGGGCGCTCGCGTCCACCCAGCGATGGATGTACTCGAACATGCCATGGATGTCGTTGGTGCCGGAGTTCGTGATTACGTTGAAGATGTTTCCCGAGGTCATGCCAAATTCCGGGGCGTAACTGTTTGATACGGTTTGCACTTCGCGCACGTACGTATCGGAAATTGGGAAGAGGCGAAGCCCGTGGCGGTCCTGCTGGCTGTCGACCATGCCGTCCATCTGGTAGTTGATGCGGTCCAGCAGGCCATTAGTATTGATGGTTCTGGGAATTCCCAGTTCGGGATTGGGATGGCCACTCACGCCCGGCTGAAACAAAATGAAGTTGTACGGATTGCGCGATGTCAGCGGAAGGTTCTCGATTTCCTTGGTATCGATCGTTCTGCCCACGTTCACGCGTGTCGGTTCGATCACCGGCGCGCCACCGGAGACTTCAATCGTGGTCGAGACGCTCGCCAGCGGCATGCGGGCATCGATCACCGCCTCCTTGCCGGCCTGCAGCAAGACTTTGGAGGCTCGCACCATGGCGAAGCCATCCTTGGTGACGACTACGTCATAGGTGCCTAGTGGCAAGTTGGGAAAAACATAGTAGCCGTCCGAGCCCGTCTGCACGCTTCGGGAGATGCCCGTAGCGGAGTTGTGAATGGCAACCGTGGCGCCTTCGATCGAGGCATCAGAGGCATCCGCGACTCGTCCGCGCACCGTACCGTTAATCGCATCGGATTGTGGGAAGGCTTGGGTGACCCAACTCGTACTAACCACGGCGAGAACTATTGCAAATACAAAGAATCGGGTTCCCCGAAAGATCCCCTCGCGCTGCCACTTAGAAGTTTTCATTCCATCCTCCTGAACAATGTCGGCCACTTATTGAAGCATCATCTTTAAGCATCTTCATCTTTAAACATCTTGCCGTAACACTTGGACTCCACAGAGCCCCTCTGTGTTATCAACCGGTTCGCGTCTTCACCGGAAATCGCAGATGCTTGCGCTTTTCAGACTTTCGGCGAAATCCATGCTGTTCCGCGGCCTGGATCGCGAGCCAAACCGCCCCATGCAGTTGGGCATCCTGTCCCAGACCGCTCGCAACCACCTTCGGGCGTGCAAACTCGTTACGCGCAATCGCTGTGCGTGTCGCTTCTACCAGAACAGGATGGCTGCCAATTCCTCCGCCGAGGACAACCAGGGGCGTGTCCAAAACCAGGCTCATGTTGACGATGGCTGCGGCGAGGTGCTCCGCCGTGCTGTGCAAGATTCGTTGGGCGCATTCATCGCCGCTGGCGGCAAGATCGAAGATCTCCGTAGGCTGTATCTGCCTGCCGTGGCCGTTGGCGCAAGCCAGCCATGCACGCTTGATGCCTTCGCCACCGATCGCCTCCTCCAGCGCCCCCAGGCCATTGATCCGCAGAGGTTGGCTCGGCAACCCCGGCACTTGCATGTAGCCGATTTCCCCCGATGACCAACGGGCCCCATGCAGGAGCGAGCCATTCACCACAATTCCGGCGCCCACGCCTGAGCCAATGGCAATGAAAGCAAAATTGTCGGCCTGCCCAGCGACTCCACAGCAGCCTTCACCAATGGCCCCGAGATTTACGTCATTTTCAATCGTTGTGCTGATCCCGGTTTTGTCCCGCAGAAGTTCGGCCAGAGGCACGTCATGCCACCCATGCAAATTCGGGGCAGAGAGAACCTGGCCCTCGCGCACGTTCGTGATGCCAGGTGCGCCGGCTGCGAGCTCCAGAACTTTTTCAGGAGCGATGCGCTGCTGGCGCAGCAAGCGATCGATCGCTGCCGCAATCCGCGTTGTCACTTGACCCGGAGTTCCGCTTTCGGGAAGCGTTTCATGGATCCTTGCGATGATGTTTCCGCCCAGGTCCGCCAATGCCAGGCGCACACTCGAACCGCCGATATCGGCGCCAAACACGCAGCCATAACCGGAATTGAACTCCAGAATGCGCGGCGGCCTCCCTCCCTTCGACCTGCCGGCCCCGATGAATCGCACCAGCCCTCTGCGCTGAAAACTCTCGATCGCCGAAGAAACTGTCGGAGCCGTCAGTCCCGAGATGCGCACCAAGTCGGCTCGTGAACAGGGCATGTGCTGACGCAGGAGGCGCAAGAGCTCTCGCGAATTGGCAGCGCGGACGCTTCCCGCCTGAGAGCCCGGGAAATGATCTCGCGCGTGGCGCAGCTTCGAGCGAAACGGTGGGAAATGGACTGTCGGCTCCATCCAGAAATTCTCGCCAGCCTTGGTAACTTAAATGTCTTTAGAAAGTGGTGGGAAATAATCTAAGGCTCTTTAGAAGGAAGGTCAACCATTTTTGCGCAACCGCCTGCTATTGATCGCTCCGTTTTCTAGCACATAAATCCCAAGACTAAATGAAGGGACACGCACGAATTCAAGGTATCGCTCGGTGGATCGCGCAAGTAATTCCGAAAAATTGAAGACATTGGCGTGCATAAGATCACCTCTGACTGCCGGTTCCTAGAGCATGGCGTAACCACCGCACGAGCATTCTCTTACCATCGTGCTCCACGGAGCCGCTATTGCGTAGCAGGTGGCGACACGAGAGAAAGCAGATAGAAGACAATACCGATGAACATCAGCAGTCCGCCTATTCCAAGAAACACTAGGAATGCGATCGGATTGTTCCACATCAGCGTGAACCCTTCAATCAAAAGACCAATAAATACGAGCACCGATGCAATCCGCAGTCTCGCTGTCATCTTCATTGTTTGAATTTCCATCTATTTCCCGTTCCAAAACTTCACTTGATTCGGCTTCGTGGTGTTGTGAATCTGATCGTGACAGCCGGAACTTTGGCATGACATCTTGTTCGATTTAATATCGGCCATGATCTGCGGATCGGCATTGTGGGTTGCGCCCTCCTCAAAGCTGCGCGAGCCTAGATGACAGTGCAGACACTCTCGGTTGTTGTACGGGTGATAAAGATGCAGCGGAGGCTTGGGAGTCCCGAAATATTGGACGTAAACGTGGTGTAGTCCGCGCCATTTGGCCTTGATGGTTCCATACATCACATAATCGGTGTGACACGTGTAGCAAGCCTCATCGCGCGGCACGCGATTGTTCTGGTAGTGGGCAGCGGGCAACCACGTTGGATCGTCAACATGCAGACTACGACCATAGGGTTCCATTACATGGCATGAAAGGCAGAAGGTCGTTTGCTTCGACCTGTCCATGTGGTGTTCATAACCCAGTCCGGCAGACAGCAGAGGCAGGATGAACAACGCGAGAAAGGCGAGTATCTTACCCCCGCGGCTGACCGTGATTGCGGGTGCAAACGCGACGGCAGCAATGACAATAACAGTGATAATGAGTACCGCATAGATGAACCCAACCGGCACTGCATCCTCCGCGCTATTCCATTTCCTTGATGTACTTGGCTAGAGCCTTGATTTGATCCTCGGTGAGTTTGCCTTTGTAAGCCGGCATCTTGTTCTTGCCTTCTTCTGTGACTTTCGCCAGATCGGCCTCCGTGAGCTTTGCTACATCAGGATCTTGGAAGTCTTTCGCACCTAACTTCTTTCCGATCGCTGTTGCCTTGCCATCGGCTCCGTGACAGCCCTGGCACTTCGATTTGTACAAATCCTGGACTCTCTGGTCGGCGGCATGAACCGCCGCCGTCAGAATCATCACAACAACGCTCGTTGTGATAAATCGGCGAAAGACTTTCATTTGAATCTCCCTTCATGCTCACATCGAGTAACGCATCGAGAGTGTAAACACATTGCCGCGGAAGTTGCGCGGAGCTGTCGGACCAGGATCGGACTTCTCGTTGTAGTCGTAGAAATTCCATCCGGTCTTGTAAGTCAAATGCTTATTCAAATCGATCGCCAGCGTCGCCTGCGGCAGGTGGTAGTTGTAGCTTAGCGGACCTGTAGGCGCATTGGGATTCAGGATCAGCGTGCTTCCAACGCTACTCGTAATTGTGTAAGCGATACCTGTGGTCACACGCGGGATAGGACGAAACAGCAGACCGCCGCCGCCCGAGTGCGCCGTCTCTGTATAGAACGAAAGCTCAGCTGCGAAGGGAGACCCACCGCAGCTGATCGATACTGGCGGAGACGGCGTTGTGACAAAGCAGATGTTGGTGCGGGAAAACACGTCGTTGTAGTCGTAGTTCAGATCGAGCGAGAACTTCTCGTTCGGAGTCACCGACGCGGTAAATCCATAGCTGCGATTGTGGTCGAGATGTCCGACATCGCTTACGTTGTTCCGGCCTTCACGGATCACGATAGCTGATCCGAAATTGATCCAGTCTTTAGGCTTGTAGGTAGCTCGCAGGCGGTAGTCCTGAAACTGGCGCGGAACAATGCGTGTGAAGGTATTGTCAGCCGAATACAGCTCCGTCTCGAAGCTAATGCGGAAGTTGTTCGTCGGCCGGGCAGAGAGGCCGAATAATCCTGAGTGCCCGTTAATCTCCGTAAAGTCGTTGTCATCGGCAAGAACAGTAGTCAAAGTGCAAATATTGTTAGCCACCTGCGTGCAACCGCCACGAGTGTTGCGATTGGGATAGAACGTCCCCACCTGAACGTACGACAGCCGCACATTGATGTCGCGACGCTGATAGCGATACCCGAGATGAGCACTGATCCGCTTCGTGAAGTCGTACTCCAGTTCAAAGGTATTGATCTTCGAGTCTTGGCCTAGAAAGTTGTTGATGGTCGACTGAATCACGTCAGGTCCGGAGCTGGCCGTGTGTTGCGGACACGCCGCGGCAGTAAAAGGCGCAGGACAAGTCGCAGGATTGTAAGTGTTAGGCGTGCTCAGCAAGTTCGCGCCGAAGAGATCGTTTTCTGACAGCAGCCAACTTCCTGGGATGCGGAAATTTGAAAACCGGAAGGTATCCACGATGCGGAATCGATCGGTCACGTGGACGGTGGTCGCGAAGTCCGCGGTCGTGTTCACCCTTCGTGATTTCGCTGGTCCGGTTTGCTGGTATGCGCGTCCGCCGGTTCGGGTAATGAGTCCATTGAAATTCTCCAGGTAATTCGGGCGGTCGCTGTCTGAACCGCTGTAGCTCGCCCTCCCCGACATATCCACTGCATGGAAGTAAGCGCTCTGAAAGCTGAGCTGTTCTACCGGATAGGAGTTCCTGATCGGACTGAAACGCGTGTAAGAAAAGTATCCGTTGCATGCCGGATTCGCGACGCCTCCGGCCACGATTGGAGTCGCGCACGGCTGTCCCGCAACGGTATTGAAGGGAAGACCCAAATCGACTGCCGCGCCGTTCGCCAAAGTGAACGGTAGCCCCGCGAGCTGCCAGGACGAATCGTTTTTGTAGTGCGTGTAGAACTGGTCGTAGTTCAGGCTGGTTCGGGGAAGAATCCGAAATGAAACCCCTGCCTGATAGTTATCGCTGGTGTTGCGAGTCGGTTGAAACAGCAATCCTTCTGTGCCCTGGTGAACTGTGCTGAAGGCGCCACCGTCGTTAATGTAGTGGCCATATCCAAACCGGATACGCACTGGCGCCTGGTCGAAGAGGTTGAGATTGAGATCGCTCATTCGCCGCGTGGTCGCATACAGATGCGGAGAGTCGAGCACCGGACGGTTCGGATTTGAGGTGGAAGGATTCAGCGGGTTCGCCAGCAAGTCGTAATCGAAGAAATTCTTGTCACGGCGGAGGTTTCCCTGAAAGTTGTAGAGAGTTCCTTTTTGAATCTGCAAACGCGTCACATTGTTCGGATCCCCGCCGTAACCGAAATTTGCGAAAGTGAGATCATCAAACAGGAATCCAGTGTGATTCGCCGAGTGCATATCGAGACTCTGCTCCAACAGTCTCGGGCCGCTATCGAGATTCACATACGAATCCCACATCCCGCGATTGCCGCTGGGGTTCGCGACGCGACCACCCAATTCCCAGGTTTGCCGGACCTCGTAGCCGCCCAGCGTTCCTCCTTCGTTCTGTCCAGTGGAATCGTAGCCCGGCAGATCCACAGTTTTCCGCGCTGAATCGACCGCAACACCCGGAGTGACCTGCTGCTCGGCCGGAGCGTTGGCGCTTGACGGTTGCTGTGACAGCAGAGGAGTTGTGAGCAGGATCACCAGCGCAAAGTTCATTGTTGGGAGTTTTGCACGGATCGATGAACGCCGCTGCTCGAACATGCTCGCCATCCTTCCTAGAACTTGAAGAAATCCCTGTCGGAATTGGAGCCGTGAATCGCCACGTGACACATGGTGCAGGCCTGATACTTTTGCGCCTGGTTATGGAACGACGGAATGCCGGGAGCCGCAGAATCCACTGTCAGCGTGTGGCACTCCAGACAGAGCAGATTCACCTGGCTGCGCTTCAGCAGACGAGGATTCGAGGATCCATGCGGCGTGTGGCAGGAGACGCATCCTTCGGTTTTCACCGGAGCATGTTCGAAGACAAAGGGTCCTGCTTTGTCGGCATGACAGGTGAAGCAAACCTGATCTTGCGCCGCAGTTGCGCGTAATTGCCGCGTGAGGAACCCACCGTGCGGATTGTGACAGTTAGTGCACGAAATTAGGCCTTCGTTCACCCGGTGATGACTGGGTTTGGAAAACTGCGGTTTCACCTCGAGATGGCACTCGTAACAGAGCATCAGTTGCGCCATGGTCAGGAGCGCGCGTTCTACTTTGGGATGATGCGCCGAATGGCAATCAATACAACCAACGTTGTTCTTCAAGTGCTCGGAACGCAGAAAATTCGCGTGCTCTTCTCCAAATTCGTGACAATTCAGGCAGCGTTTGCTTGACTCCTCGCGCGAGAGCGTTTTGAAGCGAATGATCTTGGCGATATCTCCACCGCTCTCGGCATGGGCCTTCCCTGGACCGTGGCATGCCTCGCAGCCCTGATACTGCACACCACGATGGTTGAGCGTCGTTTTCCAGTGCGCACTGTGGTCGTAGGTTTTAGCAATGTCGTCGTGGCAGGTGCGGCAGGTGTCTGTCCCAGCATAAAGCGATGGATCGGCAGGATTTGAAGTCAGTTGCTCGTGATTAGCAGGTTCCTGACCCAATGATTGCGCCGAAGAAGTGGCCGATTTGTCTTTAGCCCGCTTGGCTGCTCCGGCGAAGGAAACGAGCGGAAGCAATAGAAGTACAACCCACAGCGCGACACGTCTGCGATTCATCGTTCGGCCTCGCAAGCGGGATAAAAAATGTGGAGTGCACAAATGATAAAGAAGGATCACCGGAGGATATGTGACCGCCGTCACAATCCGAGCTGATTTTTTTGTCGTGCCAAATGCGCGTCTGTCAGGGCATTCCCGAATTAAGAGCGTCAACTTAGCTCCGCAATTTGCTTCAGAAGCCTGTGG
The DNA here is from genome assembly GCA_003225175.1 of Acidobacteriota bacterium. Classification (NCBI taxonomy): domain Bacteria; kingdom Pseudomonadati; phylum Acidobacteriota; species Acidobacteriota bacterium. Next base: position 3,910 of record QIBA01000022.1, on the reverse strand, counting down.
TCGGTAATTCGAAATGAGGATTTCTTGGTAGCGATGAATCCTCTGCGCTCGAATCTTTTCATCAACCGGGTGACCGTCTCGCGCGAAGCTCCGATGAGTTGTCCCAGCTCCGCATGTGTATATGTCAGAGCGAGCTGCCGGGATGACGAATCTGCATCGGCCAGGCGTAGCAGCGCAATTGCAAGCCTTTGTGAACTGCTGCACGGGGTGCGTAGCAACAAGGTCTCCGTTGCAATCTCGACATATTCCGTCGATAGATGTTGAGCAATGGCATCAGCTATCTGGGAATACTTTCGCATGCTGCGTGCCAGGTCTTCGCGACGGAGCAAACCCACAGATGATGGTTCAGTCGCTTGTGCGCTTGTTAGGTGCGGTCGTCCCGATAGGACAGCAGCCAGACCCAGCACTTCTCCCGGCCCTGCAATCTTCAGCAATGCAGTCTTTGCGTCGATAGCAAGAGCAGACGTCTTCACCCTTCCCGCAAAGAGAAAGAAGATGCCTTCCGCAAGTTCTCCTTGTCTGTAAAGAACGGACCCTGCGCTGTGCTTGGCCAGAATGAGTTTGCTGTCGAGGTCCCGAATGACTGGCTGCGGCAGCGACGAGAGCATCGACAGCGATCCAAGTGAACGGAAGGATTTGGTCTTGCCACTCTGCGCAGTGCTCATACGAGACTCCTGCTCATTGACTCCAGAGAGTAAGTCCCGTTCTGAGATCTCGAAGTGACTTATGGCATCAATAACTGTGATCTGCGTCACTGCGCCATCGCGGGCCGTGCGGCAATACTGGCGTCCAAGACTGGAGGCCCGCCATGCAGGACCGCCGCTGTCGTTGCACTCTTCAGGTTTTGGACAATGAGCTATCGTTCTTGAAGCTCGGAGGCTACGGTCGTCCTTTCCGCAGCGAGTGGCGGCCCACTTTGATCTTTCGGGATTCTCCCACCTGTTTGAATTTCGAATCCGGTGCTCCTCACCAGCCATGCGAGCGCTGTCCATTGTTCGAATTCATCCCTGAGGACAGGCGCAAAACTCTAATGCCCTGTCATCAAATTCCGCTTGATTCCGAAGGAGCGACGGTCGCTTCGCTATATCAGCACGGCACGCAGCAGCAATTGGACAAAGCCGTGCGGAACTGGCTGGAAGCCGCAATCGAGAAACTGCAACGAGAGGAGAACAACCATGAACGTTCTTGAGAGTTCCACACAAATCGCATTCAAAAACATCCTCTTCCTGACCGACTTCAGCGAAGCTTCGCAAACAGCAATGGAATACTCGGCCATGCTGGCAAAGCATCACAATGGAACCTTCTATCCCGCACATATCCAACCTCCCATTCCACCGGTGTACCTGGAAGGCGCAGCACTGGTGACATACTTCGACGAGGTTCGGGAGCAGAGCAGAGAGAAACTGCGTCAGATGGTTGGGCCCTTTGGTCTCACTTCGCACGTACTGGTAGGTGAAGGAATCATCGAGTACGCGATTCAAAGGTGGACAGCCGTTCACGGGATCGACCTCATCGTGACTGGCACGCACGGCTGGAGAGGACTGCAGCGTCTGCTGCTAGGCTCGACCGCTGAGCTGATCCTGCGAAGCGCGACGTGTCCAGTGCTCACCGTGGGACCACACGTGTCAAATCTTGAACGCGATCCGGAATACATCGACCGCATCCTCTTTGCGACCGATCTCACTCCGCAAACTGAATACGCGGTTTCGTATGCGCTATCATTTGCTCACGAGCGCTGTGCTCATCTCACCTTCCTGCATGTACTGCCAAAGCAATCGCACGTGCCAGACATCGATCGAATCAAAGCATATTGCGAGAAGGAACTCCGCCGGCTGGCACCGACGGATGCCGGAATGTGGTGTGATCCGCAATTCGTGATCGCGGAAGGCGATCCCGCGCAGGAAGTCGTCGATTTTGCCGAAACAGACAATTCAGACCTGATCGTCCTTGGGTTGCCCAAAGACAAAGTTTTCAGCACGCATTTCCGCAGCGGAGTTACATATAGTGTCGTCAGCAGCGCGCCATGCCCAGTCCTTACCGTCCGTGACATGCTCCAAGACTCTTGACATTTCCGCGATGCACGATTTGGGGCTGTGATCTTGCGTTCTAGCAAACAAAATAAAACCGGCGACTCGCTGGAGCCGCCGGTCTGTGCCGGTGAGTCGAGAGGAGTAGTGCCTTACCCGGCCATGTCCGTACAGAACGCTTCGATTTCTTCGTCTTTGCCAGGCGTGTCGGCGTAACGCTCCTCATTTCCGTTCAGCGCTTCAATCTTTTCCCTGAGCCAGCTGCGCAGGGCATTTTCCATTTCTTCGTGCGTTCCCCAGCGAGAGAGGCTATCAACAGTGAATCCTTCTCTCGTTAGTGGAATGTGGTGACATGGAACTGGCGCTGTGCGTCGCGCCTTCGGAACAAACCCGATCAGGGGACAGTTGCTGCATGCCTCGGGTCTGCCCGATCCCGCCGGATGAACGCAAGTCGGAGAATCGAGAAACACGAATTGCGGCCGCCACATCTCGGGATTGCGATAGCCGCCGTTATCCAGGAAGCGCAGTTCAGTTTCGAGAACCTTTACCAGGTTTTTACTATTGCTATACATAAATGCCTCCTTTTCAGAAGCCAAAATCTGTATTAGCCTCTGTACTCCTGTTCCCCAGTTACAGTGAAAACCGGGCACTCAGCGCGGCACATCACTTGATACGCCACTCCGGATTTGAAATACGTCAGCACGCCGGCATTGGACTTGCGGGTTCCGAGTACGATCAGATCCGCAGCTCGTTCTTCCGCAAGTTCGACGATTGCTTCGCCACTGCCACCATATTCGAGCACGAATTCCGGTTCGCACCAGTCTTGTGCATCTTCGGGAACGAGTTTCTCCAACTCAGTCTTGAAGAAGTTCGTCAGCCGCTCTCTATCGTTTTGCGCCCGTAATTCAGGCGGCAGCACATGCACGAGAGTGATCTTTGCGTCGTACTCCTCGGCGAGCGACAACGCGTAAGGAGCAGCGTGGGCCGAGTCAGCGCTGAAGTCCGTGGCATAGATGACGTGTCTTAACGATGCCTCGAATTTAGGACGCCGGAACACACGTGGGCCAACTGTCAGTACTGGGCACTTGGAAGTATGCGCGATGGACTCAGCTACCGATCCCATCACCAGGCGGTTCCACCGTTCTGCTCCATGTGTGCCGATCACGATTAGATCAGCATCCCGCGCTTCTGCGATGAAACGCAATTGCTCGGCGATTCCGCCTTCAACCAATTCGGGAACGCACTTCACTCCACTATCAGCCGCGGTATTTGTGAACTCTTCTAGCCGGTGCTTCAGCTCGCGTCGGACGCTGTCGAGGTAAGGCAACGGATCAATGCCGCCAAACATGGAGGCCGTGGAAGGCGTGGCATACAGCGCGGGACTGATTACATGTGCAGCGATCAGAGTGGAATCGTATCGGCGGGCGAAAGAGAGCGCGTAATCCATTGCCCGGTCCGACAAGCGAGAAAAATCAACTGCAACCAGAATGTTCCTAATTGCGATATGAGTAGGCTTCGTAAGCACGAATGACATGGGAGTACTCCTCTCAGCAAGAGCATCCCACCATCCTGGTTTGCGCAAAGTGACGGCGTACACAATGCTTGGTGATGGCCGTCACAACGCGATGCAGGCCGCTGCTGTTCAATGAAACAGAGGAATAAAACGTGCTTTCAAAGTGCGCCAATCCGAAGTGCTCAGCTCGCATGAAATACATGAACGATGGCTCAGTCTACGTGGTTCCAAAGGCGTCGATGGGTAAGTATTGGACAGGCGATGAGGGCGAATTCAGCGCTCCTCCTGGAAAACAAATCGAATGCTTCTGGCTTTGCAATGTCTGTTCCCGCCAAATGACGATCAGCAAACATGGAGAGTTGGAGTGCCG
>QIBA01000021.1 GCA_003225175.1 Acidobacteriota bacterium | reverse complement strand
GCGCGCAGTCCACATGGAAAGCGGGATCTCGCGAGCGAGCGAGGTCCCGCTTTTGTATTAGCTGCAGGTCTCTGCCTGAAGAGCTCAAGAACAAAAGGCCCCGGAATAGATCCGAGGCCCTTTCGTCTTTGAATTGCCTCTGATTTTAGATCAGTTTTCCCGTCCTGTTACCGTCAGCACTGGACATGGCGCGATAAGACCATAGGAGATGCCGGGTGCGCTTGTTTCTTGCTTCCCTTAACCAACCCAAAACGAGGGTGCCCTATCCTCCGTCCGCCACACGGAAAGGCTGGCGGCGATGATGCGTGCAATAAAAGCAGCAATCAGCATTTCGGCAATCAGCTGAAAGAAAGCAATTTAGCAATCAGCAATTAGCTAAGGCAACGTTCTTGGCTTTGGGTGGAAGCCCACGCATTCATGCGTGGGAGAGGCTTTCAAGCCTCGCAAAACGCGCGCATTCTTCTTTTTCTCCGGCTTTAGCCGTGCGGTTCTAGATCGGGAAGTCCCCGGGGCTAAAGCCCAAAAATCATTATGCGATCGCTTCTTTGCAACGCTGAAGCATTGCCCCCGGATAAATCCGGGGGCTCCCACCCACGCGCATTCATACGAGGGCCTTAGGTTTGGGTAGGAAGCCACGCATGCGGAGGCCGAAGCAACGTCGTGTTTGTTTGATGGGTGGAGGACGAGAGACAGTCACCCACCCGCTACTGCCGGCGGTTCTGCTCCACTGCGGCGGGACTCAGAATGACAGTATTAACGAACAGCTTCGGAATGACAGTCTTTAGACACGCTCAGCAGGCATTCCTGTTTCCGACAGCACTTCGTCGGCGGTTAATTAGCTCACACGGTTATCATGTGCGTCACAGTGCGTCTCGGTTGTGTCTAGAAGATTGGGAAAGGCTGGCTTGTGGCTGCGAACGAGCGCGCAGTCCACATGGAAAGCGGGATCTCGCGAGCGAGCGAGGTCCCGCTTTTGTATTAGCTGCAGGTCTCTGCCTGAAGAGCTCAAGAACAAAAGGCCCCGGAATAGATCCGAGGCCCTTTCGTCTTTGAATTGCCTCTGATTTTAGATCAGTTTTCCCGTCCTGTTAC
>QIBA01000020.1 GCA_003225175.1 Acidobacteriota bacterium | reverse complement strand
TTAAGTCGACTAGAGGCTGCTTTGGCGCAGGCAGGACCGGAAGCGCTGACTTCAACGCTGCGTTCTTTCGATCGGAGTTCGATCAACCAGATCCGCAGCCTTAAGGCGTTGCGGGAAGTTGTTCACTCGCTCGAAGAGAAGGCGATGAGTTTCGAATCGGAAAAGCATGCGTCTTGACAACGGTACGCGGATCTTGCGACAGAGCAAAGCCCAGATGAGATTCGCTTGTTTGCCAAGGAAAGATAACCACGTTTTACTGTCCGCGATTACATGCAGATCTGCGGTATCGGAGTGGCCATCAGAAACCCGCAGCTCTTTGTTGTGTCTGACAACGGTTGCCTTAATGGTGTCGTCTCCAGTGAAGTGAAATGAAGTGATGTGATAAACCGCATCTACTGGCAATAACCACTTTGTGACATTTGAATATGACCAATCGAGTGCATTCTGGAACCTCCGCTCCACGCCGTTCCGAGCGATACTGTTCCACGCATGAAAGAAGAAAAAGAACAGTCAGAAGCGCGCCTGAAAGTCTTACTCACCAACTTGGGGTTCGGCGAGTCTCCTCGCTGGCACGCGAACCGTCTCTGGTTTGCGAACTGGGGCACACAGCAGATCGTAGCTGTTGGCGTGGATGGAAAACATGAAGTCATTATCGAGGTTCCAACAACGCTACCGTACTGTTTCGATTGGTTACCCGATGGTCGGCTACTGATCGTTTCAGGTCCAGAGAATTTGGTTCTTTGCATGCAACCGGACCGTTCGCTTGTGACACATGCCGATCTTAAGAGTATTTCTGCCGCTGGCTGGAACGAGATCGTCGTTGATGGCCGCGGCGATGCGTACGTGAACGGCGGAGCGTTAGCTCTCGTTAAAGGCGACGGGTCTGTACAAGAGGTAGCAGCAGACTTTGCCTTTCCCAATGGCATGGCTATAACTCCCGATAACGGGACTCTAATCGTCGCGGAGTCGCATGCCCGCCGGCTGACTGCCTTCGAAATCGAGGCGGATGGAAATTTAAAGAATCGGCGCGTGTGGGCTGATCTCTGCGATGGTGTTCCCGACGGCATCTGCATCGATGCTGAGAACGCCGTTTGGTACGCGGATGTCCCTAACAGACGATGCGTGCGGGTACGCGAAGGTGGCGAAGTGTGCCAGGTGGTCAATGTTGATCGCGGTTGTTTCGCATGCATGCTTGGCGGAACCGACCGGAAGTCTCTCTTCATCGTCGCCGCCACATGGCTCGGTTTCCCGAGAATGAGTGAAGCGCTGCAGGCGCGGACTGGTCAGGTTTTGATGACTCGTGTCGATGTGCCGGGAGCTGGCTGGCCATAGCTGACATTGGTTCCCGGCTCGAGTAATGCGCAAGACGACCTTCAGGCGCTCTTCTCGAATCAGCCGTCACGAATTGTTTTGGACGGAAAGCTTCCCAGAGCTTCACTCGCGCCCTGGCATGAGTACGAATTCTCCTTTTTGACCGCGCTTTCCCTAATTACTCCACTGATCGTCACCTGTGAAACTGGCGATTCACTTCCCAAAAGGACACTTATGAAGGCCTCTTCAATTTCAGAAGCTTTGCGCACACTCGTCGATGCTCGACAACCGGTATTCATTTGGGGCGTCCAGCCACTCCTTGTACTACCGTGAGAACGTCAGAGAAATTCCATCGACGGTTGCCATCGGCGTCACTCATAGTCGCTCCGAGTATCCCCCAAAGATGTACGCATTGCTTCCCGATAACGATGAAGAAACCGAGTGCGGGCAAATTTCATTCCAGTCTGCTTCAGATTCCTTGACTGGTTATTGCGACATCCAGGTAAGCGGTTATTGTCTTCGAGCGACATATACTGCAAACTGCAGCTGCTGTAGAGATGTGTGGGCCTGCTTGAAGCATTTGTTGACGCTGCACTGTGCCCGCCGGGCGCAATGACGAGCAGTTCACTTAGCTTTCAGTGAAGCTGCCTTGAATTGAGAGGAAAAGGAAGAAACAAGGACGAGTTATCACCCGCTCCGGTTTCAATGTAGACAGTGAGACCTTCCGAGACGAAATCCAGCGATGCACCCGGCTTCCCATAAAGGTATTGCCTCCCCCGCAGGTGGAAGACCGAAACAATCGATCTGCTGATCAACAAAGTTGAGGCGCGATATCCGCAGAGGGAATAGCAGTAATCGCAAGTTTTGCTGTAGTGCGACTGGAACGTAATTCCTGTCTCTCATGCTAGGTTCGTCGAGTCCAGAGCTTTTTCTTGTTGAGAATATAACTCAAGTATCGAAAGGCATCGAGTCCGCCAACTCGCAACATGCAGGGATCGATTCCGCCAAGCAAGGCAGCATCAGAAAGTTGCTGGAACTTCAGGGGAGCAACGACTGCATGAACCGGCTACCTTTTGAAATGTTCGAGAATCTGCCAGCGGGTAATTATCAGGAGAGGCTCCAGAAATTACTTGTTAACAGGTTGAAGGAAAAGATCGTCAGCGACGAAATCAACGTCAGCATGAGCGTGTATGACAAGCACTTTTCCCAATCTGAGATCGATGGCCTCGTTTCCTTCTATAGCGCTCCACTGGGAACGAAAGCACTTTCGGTAAGGGATCAGGTGCTGGTTGAAACGCGATCCCGGCTGGCCAAGTTCGCCTCTCAATGGAGCCAGGAGGCCCTGAATGAGGTTCTGAATGAAAACCCCGATCTGCGAAAAGCGATCGAGGCGGACCCGGGCCGGGATACTAAGCGCTAGTTGGATTTCAACTCGCCGGCGCGGCAGCATTTCTCGGCCGAGTTCACCGTCTGAGTCACCGTCTGAGTCACCGCCTCGACGTTGTACCTCAAGACGAACCTTCAGGCGCTCTTCTCTAATCAACTGTCACGAATCGTTTTGGACAGAACACTTCCAGAGGCTGCACTCGCGCCCTGACATCAGTAACGATTCCCCTCGCAAACGTTCTTTATCTTAATCACTCCACTGCTCGCCACCCGTGGAACTGCGCATTCAGGTTCCCAAAAGGAGACTTATGAAAGCGTCTTCAATTTCACAGGCCGTGCGCACGCTCGTCGATGCTCGACAACCGGTATTCATTTGGGGCGGCCCGGGAATTGGCAAGTCTGCGGTTGTTGCTCAACTCGCTTCGGAGATGAAGGTGCCTCTCAGAGATGTCCGCGCTCTGTTACTTGATCCGGTCGATCTTCGCGGCCTGCCCTTCCTGGGGAATGATGGTCGATCCAAGTGGGCAACGCCTGACTTCTTGCCACAGGACGGTTCGGGAATTTTATTCCTTGATGAATTGAACGCAGCTCCAGCGATGGTTCAGGCAAGCTGCTATCAACTTGTTCTGGATCGTAAGCTGGGCGACTACGCATTGCCCGAGAAGTGGGCGATTATCGCTGCGGGGAATCGCGATTCCGATCGTGCGGTGACGACGAGAATGCCCAGTCCATTGCGAAACCGTTTCGTTCACCTGGAATTTGAAGTGGACCTTCAGGAGTGGTCGGAATGGGCAATTCGCAATGCTATTCGGGCTGAGGTCATTGCATTTCTCAGATTCCGTAGGGAACTGCTTAGCGTGTTCGATCGCGATGCGAACGCCTTTCCATCACCCCGGAATTTTCAGCCTTCCTGCGCATGTTTCGCGAATTGCCGAACATCGATGCGATTCTGTTGAATCCACTTTCCGAACCCGTTCCAGAAAATGCAGCCGCACAGTACGCGGTTGCTTCGGCGCTTGCCCGTGTTGCGTCCGATTTGAATTTTGATCGCGTCTGCCTCTATCTCGGCCGGATGCCGACTGAGTTTCGCGTTCTATGTGTGCGTGATGCATCGTTGAGAGTACCGGCTGTTCGGCACACCGCGGCGTATACCAAATGGGCGATTGAAAACCACCACGTGCTGGCCTGATAAAAAGATGCAGCATTCCGAAGTCTTATGGCCAATCTGCTTTTAGAAGCTTGTGATTACTGATCGCGGTCACGAAGCCGTGAATCGCGTTGCCGACCGTTTCGGGATCTACGAGCTTACCCACGGAAGGAGCTGGATGAAAGCTCACTGAGAAACAGGTGATCTTTACGGAAGGTTCCTGTACCCTTGTTTTCTCTGGGATGTTTCAAGCCTGAACGAAGGAAACAAAATGGCCTACGCGATCATTGCGGCCTCGATCCTGCTGCGATTTGCTCCCCATCCTGCTGATTTCTCGCCAGTGTACGCAGCGCTTTTGCTGAGTGGAGCTGTAGTGCGGAAAGCTCATTCCATTCTATTTCCCCTTTCGGTAATCATGGTCAGTGACCTGCTGCTGACTCCTCTGGTGTATCGGGCGCCTTTGGGCCGCGGACAAGCGATCACATGGATGGCTTTTGCGGCTACGGCGCTGTGCGGCTGGCTGCTGCGGGAAAGGTTGGGGTTGTGGCGAGTTGCGGGCGTCGTTCTGGCCGGGCCTACGGTCTTCTTTCTTATAGCCAACTTCGGGGTGTGGGCGACGAGCGGCATATATCCTCACAGTTTTTCAGGATTAACGCTGTGTTATCTCGCCGCACTGCCGTTCTACGGTCACGCTGTGGCCAGCACGTGCATCTGCGGAGCTTTGATCTCGGCCTTGTACTTCGGTTGGGTGAAGGTTTCATCGATGAGCGCCTTCCGCCCGCAGCCCCGGTGAGCAAGCCCAAAGCGGCTGTGTCGTGGAGCGGAGGCAAGGATTGTTGTCTTGCCATGGATCGCTGTCGCGATCGGTTCGAAATCGTCGCGCTGCTGACCGTGATGATCGAAGATGGTTCCAGAAGCCGATCGCACGGTTTCCCGCCCGACGTGCTTGATGAACAGGCTAACCTGCTCGGTCTGCCTCGGCTCGGTGTTTCCACTTCATGGCAAAACTATGAGGAGAGCTTCGACCAACTGTTGCGTGCAGCCGGGGAGCACGGCGTCTCGCAGGTCATCTTTGGGGATGTCTTTCCCGATTCGCACCGCCAATGGGCGGAACGCGTCTGCAAGCGGAGAAGCATCGAGGCAGTTGAGCCGTTGTGGGCAGAAGAGACGCGCTTGCTGGTCGACGAGTTCATCGGAAAGGGTGGCATCGCGTCGATTGCGGTCGCGCGCGAAAGCCAGCTCGACTGTCGATGGCTCGGCAGGCAAATCACTCCCGCAGTCGTAGCCGAGCTGGAAGAGTTAGGAATCGATCCCTGCGGTGAACGCGGTGAGTTTCACACGCTTGTGACCTGGTTTCCCGGGTTTCGTGAACGCCTTCAGGTGCAAAGCAAAGGCGTGCTGAGTTACGGAGGATGTTTTTTTCTGGATCTTCATGTACTGCCGCAGGCTACCTCCGCGCTCATTTGATCCCAAACTGACCCCATCCTTCCGAATCGCCGCCTAGTTTAAGGCGCGACCATCCCTCCGCACCCGCACCTTACGACAATTAGAGAATCTGGCAGTTTCACTCGGCCCATCGAGCGCGACGGCCCTCGGTTTAACCACACGCCATGAGGAGAATCTCATGTCATCCGTTCCTATTGCAGAACCATCTCTATCTTCTCGCGCCATGTTGTGTTCACTGTCGATCAGCATGTGGTCTGCACGCAAGCATGACCCGGACGCCTCAGAAGAAATCGCGATGCAGCATGGCGCCCAGGCGGACGCCGGCCGTTATCACAAGATCCTGCTTCCCAAAGAGGCTCTCGGCGAAATTCAGAAGATCGTGAGCGAAGCCCGCCAGGAACACTACTTCATTACCCTGCCCTGGGACGACAACGGCTACCGGGTTCTGCCTGCGCCCGCTTACCTCGACCACGCAGGCAAAATGCGAACTCTTGCGCAGCGATTTAACCCCGCCGCCGATGCTCTGGCGCGGCAATTTGGCTCGCTGGTTGAACAGGCGAGATCCCGACTAGGCGGGCTCTTTCGGGCATCGGATTATCCGACTCCCAGCGAGCTCCGGGCAAAGTTCTCTTTTGAAACCAAAGTTATGCCGCTGCCCGATGCCGGGGATTTTCGCGTAACCCTGGGAGACGAAGAGAAAACTCGGATCAAACGTCAGATCACCGCCGCGGTGGAGGCATCACTGCAGGTGGGCAGCCGCGAGCTGTGGCATCGCCTCTACGATGCCGTGCAGCACATGGCAGAGCGCCTGAGCGCATACAGGGTAACGGACGAAGGCGTTGAGCATCCATTCCGCGACACAGTCGTCACCAAGCTGGTGAAGCTGGTGGATGTTCTCCCGAAGCTCAACATTACCAACGATCCCGAACTGGAACGGCTGGGAAGTCAGGTAAGAGCTTCGTTGCTGGTGGATCCCAAAGAGCTTCGCTTGTCTGAGTGCGTGCGGGCTGAGACTGCCAAAGCTGCAGCAGAGATCGCCCAGCGCATGGCCGGGTACATGAGTGGCTATTTCGCGCCCGCCGTCAACTCAGCGGAGGTCGCATGAAGATCATGGATCGCAACGATGTGGGGATGAAGCTGACAAGAGCGCGAACGCAGTTGCTTCTTGATCAGCCTTTCTTCGGAACTCTGTGCTTGCGACTGAAGCTCATGCCTGGCTCCGTACGGACGATGGCAACCGACGGTAGTCGCATCCTGTACGACGCTAACTTTGTAGCCAAGCTGACTGCAGCCGAACTTCAGGCGGTACTCGCTCACGAAGTCCTGCACTGTGCTCTCGGACATCATTGTCGCCGTGGCCAGCGCGATCCCCAAGTATGGAATGAAGCGGCCGACCTGGCGATTAACCCGATTCTAGTGGGCAACGGTTTTACCCTTCCGGCTGATGCACTGAACGATCCGACGTTCGTAAACCTGTGTGCGGAGGAGATCTACGCGCGATTGATGGAGCGGGGACGAGAGCAGGCAGATGGAAAACGGAATGAACCAACTTCATATGCCCCTCCAGATTCAGCGTCGACACCAAACCAGCAGGATGGAGCTCCAAATTCAGCAGCTGACTCACTCACTGGCGCGGAGGAAGTCGCAAGACCAGACCATGTAGCAGAGGAAGTCTGTCCAGCGAGATCAGGTGGCTTCGGCGAAGTGCTTGATGCGAGCGATGAATCCGGCAATCCACTTTCTCAGGCCGGGAAAAGCCGACAAGAGCACGAATGGAACATTGCCGCCGATCAGGCGATGCGCTCAGCCAATGCATGCGGCCGAATGCCGAGCCAGATCGAGCGGCCACTGAACGAGAGCCGCGAGTCGCGGCAGGACTGGCGCGCAGTTCTTCGCGACTTTGTTACTTCCCGAGTGCTCTCCGACTTTAGCTGGAGCCCTCCCAATCGCCGCTACATCGCGGCAGGTCTATATCTGCCCTCGGTAGAACGCAGCGGTGTAGGGGAGATTGTGGTTGCTGTCGATACGTCGGGATCGATTTCCCAAAAAGACTTGGAACAATTCGCCGGTGAGATTTCCGCGATCGCCGCTGAAGCCGAGCCCGAGGCGATTCATGTCGTGTACTGCGACGCAGCTGTGCAGTCTTCGCAGGAGTTTCAGGATGGTGAGTCAATTCGACTTGAACCGAAAGGAGGAGGCGGCACTGATTTCCGTCCCGTCTTCGCCTGGGTGGAAGAAAATCAACTTGATCCCGTCTGTCTCATTTATTTGACCGATTTGTGCTGCCACTCGTTCCCGGAAGCTCCCGAATATCCGGTTCTTTGGGTCACGAAATCGCGCAGAAAAGCTCCGTTCGGCGAAACCCTTCGGATCGAATGTGAGTAACCGGGGTGCCAGACGCAAACCGACAAGGCACCTCATACAACCCATCCGTGAGAGGAGGCTGATATGGACGGCGAAGTACGCCACCGCCCAACCTCTCCTGAAAAGTCCGTCATGCCGTTGCCGGTGGCCCTATACGAGTCAAACGGTGTGATCTTCGAACTTTATCGTGGTGGACAGCCCGATAAGCCGTCGCTCATTCGTTGGGAACGACTGAAGACCTTCGCGGTCAGCCGAGAGGGCGATCTTACCTTCCATGTTCGCGTAAGTCAGGCCCACCACGAACGCCAGGGCGAGTAATCGCTTGCCAGCACCGGCACTTCCCAAATCAGTAAAGACGCAGAATGATAGAGCACTCCGGCCGGCTCCGGATCGTTGATTACGTCAGCCACCATTAACCAAGGTAGCAACACGAGGCGCAACGGCAGACTCCGCGTTCAGTTTGATGCTCCATCGTGCTTTCCCGGGCGGTCCAATACTTCGCGCACTTTCCGGCCAAAGACGTCCATCGAGAAAGGTTTCTGAACAAACGATCCGCGCCAGTTTCTGTTCGTATCCGCCGCGACTTTGTGTTCGGAGTATCCCGACAAATAGAGCACTTTGAGGCCTGACCGTTCAACTGCCAGCCGATCAGCCAGCTCCCATCCTCCCATTTTGGGCATCACCATGTCGGTTACAAGCAGATGAATCGTACCAATGTGCCGTTCCGCCGCTCGCAAAGCATCGAGACCATTCCTGGCTTCCAGTACGGTATAACCATTTTTTTGCAGAAACGCTCTCATCAGCTCTCGGACGGGCTCTTCATCCTCTACCAGCAACAGGGTCTCAGTTCCGCCGACGGTAACGATCTTTTCTTGGTTCGGCACCGTTGATTCGAGGGGCTCGTCCACACGCGGCAGATAGATCTTGAACGTAGTCCCCTGCCCGGGTTCGCTATAAACCCAAATGAACCCGCCGCTCTGCTTGACGATGCCGTACACGGTCGCCAGTCCGAGCCCTGTCCCCTTTCCCTGGCTTTTGGTCGTGAAGAATGGTTCGAAGATGTGACTCTGCGTCTCAGCATCCATGCCATGGCCGGTGTCGCTAACGGTGAGCAACACATATTGGCCGGGCTTCGCTGGCTGGTGTCTGCTGGCAGACTCTTCGTCCATATTAAAGTTCTTGGTTTCGATCACCAGTTTTCCGCCCTGCGGCATCGCGTCGCGCGCGTTTACCGCCAGGTTCAGAATCACCTGCTCCAGCTGCCCCGAATCCGCCTTCACACGGCCCAATGTTGAATCCGGAGCGAATACGAATTCGATACTCTCGCTGATCAGCCTGGGCAGCATCTTGCCCATCTCGGCCACAATAGCGTTGAGATCAAGCACTCTCGGTTGCAACACCTGCATCCGGCTGAATGCTAGAAGTTGCCTGGTCAGCGAGGCAGCTCGGTCTGCTGCCTTGCCAATCTGCTCAATATTGCGTCGCTGAGCTTCATTGGGTCCTACGACACTCGACAGAATTTCGCTGTTGCCCTTGATCACCATCACCAGATTGTTGAAATCATGCGCCAAGCCCCCGGCGAGCTTACCGATTGCTTCCATCTTCAGTCGCTGGCGCACCTGCTGCTCGATTTCTTTGCGTTGCGTGATATCCGATAGCAGGCCTTCGGCGACTCGTTCCCCGAGACCCCCTGCAACTGACCCGGCGCGATCATGCCACCACATCCAGCGCCCATCCCTATGTTGTATGCGGTATTCGACGTCAAACGGCCGGTCTTCATTAAACAGCGTTGAGTACGCCTCTTGTACTCGCTCGCGGTCTTCAGGGTGCATCCGTCCGAACCATAGTCGCTCGCCCTGTTGATAAACTTCCGTCACGCTATAGCCGAAGACTCTTTCTATCTCCTCGCTGATGAAAAATACTTTCCCTCTCTCATCGGCCTTCCAGACGACCTCAGGTACGTTCTCAATGAGGCGGCGATGCTCTTCTTCCCGATGACGGAGGTCCTCCTCCGCCCGCTTGCGCTCGCTGATATCGGTAACAATTCCGCCGGTCGCATATATCTTTCCAGATGCATCGAATAGAGGGAACTTGTGGACGATGCTCGTATGCAGGCCGTCTTCCTGTCGGGCGACTTCCTCAAATTCCACGGGGATACCTATCTTGAGCACCTGGAGGTCGTTGGCTCGAAAAGCGATGGCCTGTTCGCGGGGGAAGACCTCCTCGTCCTTCTTGCCTCTGATCTGCTCTTGGCGCACCTTAAGCGCTCTTTCGAATTCCTTGTTGACGAGCAAATAACGCCCTTCCACATCCTTGAGAAAAATCATGTTTGGGCTATTGTCCAAAAGCGCTTGGAACTTTTTGTCGCTGTCCTGCAGCGCCTCCTCGATGCGCCTGCGCTCGCTGATGTCCTGAATTTGTGAAAAGAAGAAAAGCGGCTTGCCGTCCTCGCCGTAGACCAGCGAAACGCTTAGCAGCACCCAGACGACATGCTTTGCCTTGTGGAGATATCGCTTCTCCATCTGATAGGAACGAATTTCGCCGCACACCATTTGGCCAACAAAGTTAAGATCGGCGCTGAGATCTTCCGGATGCGTGATGCTTTGAAAGTTCGTTGCGAGTAACTCCTGCTCGGAATAACCAACGATTTGGCAGAGCGCAGGATTAACACGAAGCCAGGCGCCATCCAGTCCGACCAATGCCATTCCAATCGCAGCCTGATCAAAAGCGCGCCGAAATTCAGCTTCTTTTTTAGCAATCGCGCGAGCCGAGGATTTTCTGCTTTTTGGTGCCGGAGGTGAGGCATGGCTGGTAGCTCGAGCGCGTGGCCTCCCACCACGACGACGCTGTTCTTGTCCGCTTTCTTTCATACGTCTCGGTTGTTCAAGACTCAACTCATCCTGGTTAAGGGCGAATTCAATTTGGCATTCTCTAGAAGTACAATCGTACCGCTTCCCAAAAGCCGCGCTGGCTTCGGACTCCAATTTGACACTCGGGTAGCGTGGCGGCAGCTACTCTCCATCCAGCCGCCTGCAACATGATCATCGACCGTCTGTTGTGCATGCTTTTGATGCGACCCTGATGTGGTCATCCGGACTTTGGATCGCTCTGCAGGCACCCCCCCGACCGCAATCCCCTTTTCCTTTTCCTGCCAATTTCAATCATCTGGATGGTCCCGATACCGGACAGATTCTAGGAGCACCAATGTCCCTGAAAGTCAGATTTCGATTCGATGGCAGGTGTAGTATGCATCCCCGCTATAACCCGGAAGAAGACGGAAGGCCGCAGAGCAAAGACTGTGCTGGTTGTGAGTCGCTCTACGTCATTTATCTCTATAGCCGAATTGCGCGCAGCAAAGCAGAATCAGGAGATGGACTATCGCGCTCGCGCCGGGTGAAACAGACTACGCCAGAGGGTTCATCCGCAGAACAGCAACCGGAGAGCACCAGCCTTGGCGAGCCAGAATGAGAAATCTCGAATGGATTCGATTCTAAGGTGACAACTCTTCCAAGCTCTTTCGATTCGTTTCCGGGCCAAACGCGATCACGACGGCCACCCCAACCATCGCTGCCGCGAGCACGGCAAATACCGGCGTGACTCCATGCCTGAGCACCGCAGCGATGAGGAAGGCGCTAAGGGCGGCGCTCAGCCGGCTCCAGCTATAGGTGAAGCCCACGCCCGTGGCCCGGATCCTGGTTGGGAACAACTCGCTCTGGTAGGAATGGAAGACCGCGGAAAACCAATTAGTACAGAGGGTGACGAGAGCACCGCTGGCGACGATCATCACCGGTGATCTCCACAACGCAAATCCCAGTCCAGATGCCGCGATGGATAACGCAAGTCCGAGTATGGTCCACTTGCGCTCAAGCCGGTCAGCCGTGAACGACGCGATCAGCGGACCGACAGGTGCGATGAGCGCGATCAACAGGGAATAATCAAGCGAATGCAGCAGTCCGATGCCGCGCTTCAACAGGAACGTCGGCGCCCAGTTCGCGAATCCATAGAAGCCGAGTGTCTGCAGGGCTTGAAACATCACGAGCATCAGCGTGCGCTTCCGGTATCGCCGATTCCAAAGTTCGCCAAGCTGAATCAAACGCAACCGGCGCCCAGTTGAAGCGGCAGCACTTAGCGAATCCGGCGAAATGCTTTTCGTGGGCTGGGTTTGTATTTTTGAAGCATTCAACTCATCTTCAAGGGTTTCGACGATCTTCTCTGCCTCGGCTATCCGGTTCATGCTTTCCAGCCAGCGCGGCGATTCCGGCAAGCTCAAGCGGAGATACCAGGCGAGCAAGGCTCCGGCGGCACCGAAGACCATCACCCATCGCCAGCCGCTGATGAGAAAGTGCGTCGGCACAAGAATGCGGGCGAGTAATGCGACGGTTGGCACAGCGGTAAATCCGGCGACCTGAGTAATGGCAACGAAACGCCCCCTGGCATGACTGGGAGTCATCTCGCTCACGTACGTGTCGATCACCACGATCTCGGCTCCAATTCCGATGCCCGCGAAAAAACGCGCGACGGTCAGCCATGCCGCTGATGGTGCGAGGGCTCCAAGGAGCGTGAATGCCGAGTAGATCAACAGCATCACGATGAACGCGCTGCGCCTACCCATGTGATCGCTGCCGATCCCGAAGGAAATGGTGCCGATGAACATGCCGAGAAACCCGGCGGCAATCAGCTGGCTGAACTGGTGCAGGGAAAGGAAGCCGGAGTGCTGCCATGCGGCTCCCAGGTAGGCGACCATGAACAGGTCATACATGTCGAACCACTCACCCAGGGAGACAAGGGCGATGAAGCGACGATGAAACCTGCTTATTGGCAGCCGTTCGAGGCGGGCTGCAACCGAGAAAGTATTTTGCATTTGACGCCCGCCGGCAATTAATCCCGTTCGCTCCCTGCGGCAGACCTCACAGACCGCGGGCTTACTTCTAATCCAGTAGCCCTCCACTGAGACCGGGTGCGCTCGATTTTCCCAGATTGCACCTTCCCACACCTTACTGAAACCAAATCCCATGACTACCGGACTTTGTGCAGTACAGCATATCCGGAGAATGCGTGGGGGATCGCAAGCCCACCTTCTTCGAGCTTCTGATGGCGCTTATTACGTCACCAAATTCCAAAACAATCCCCAACACGTTCGCGTGCTGGCCAACGAAATGCTTGCCACCCGCCTCGGGCACTGGCTCGGCCTGCCCATGCCGCAGGTAGAGGTCATCGAGGTCTCGGACTGGTTGATTGAGAATACGCCGGAGCTGCGTGTTCAGACCGGCGCGACTTCGATCGCGTGCAAGAGTGGCCGTCAACTCGGATCCAGATTTCTGTGCGATCCGCTCACAGCGACATTCGACTATCTGCCGGACGGCGCTCTAATGAAGGTTGCGAACCTGGCGGACTTTGCGCGCGTGCTGGTTCTGGACAAATGGACGGCAAACTGCGACGGGCGGCAGGCGATTTTCAGCCGGAAGGGCAGCCAGGGCCTTTACCATGCGAGCTTCATCGACCAGGGATATTGCTTTAATGCCGGGGAATGGACGTTTATCGACTCACCGCTGCGCGGTGCTTTTGCCAACCATCGTGTGTATGAGCGAGTGCTGAACTGGGATTCCTTTGAACCGGCATTAAGCAAAGCAGAACGTGTAGAACACACCGATCTGTACGAGTGTGCAAAAGGCGTTCCGGAAGAATGGTTTGAGGGCGACTCGGCTGCTCTCGACCAACTTTTCAATTCCTTGTTCCGACGTCGAGGGTTGATACGGGAGCTGATTGACGAGTTTCGCTGCTCCAGCCGCAATCCTTTTCCGAAATGGTCGGAGCCGTCGCTCGGTTTGTGATCGCGGATCGGCTGCTCAGAATCAGAATTGTGAGGCGGCGATTCTTGTGTTTTGGGCGAATAATCCCACTACAATCCTGCGTCCGGATATGGGAAACGCTTTGGTGCAGGAGCCGACCCATCAAAGTATGTTCTCAAACCTGCATCGCATACCGCATATCCCCAATTGATTAGCCTCTGCTGCAGCGCGGAGTCGATCTTTTGGAGACGAGTCGGCGTATTTGCGAGCACCAACGTCTTTTCTAGAGGCGCAGGCAGCGCCGTCGCAAGCTTGTACTCCGCGATATCGGTACGGATGCCCCAGTACGCTCCCTTCCTCAATCCGATCTTGTACGAGCCGACCACCCAACGCTTGCGCAGGCTGCCCACCTGGTTGTCCATCAGCTGCAGAATGCGATAGCTGTGCATCGCCCAGTCGGTGTGGGGGCTGGGATCATCGGGTGTCGCGCCGCCACCATCGGAGACGAATACCGTGTCATATTCTTTCCACGCGGTTTCCAGGCCCAGGTTGTCGTAGACCCCACCGTCGGTGCGGGAGGGAAGGCTGACGAAGCGCCCACCGCCACTGCCAACTCCGTCTGTGGATTCAGTACGAGGCCGACGCGATAGTCGCCCATGTATTTACGGCTGAAGCGCCACAGCACTTTGGTCTGAACGTTGGTAGCGTTGATCACGAATCGCGGTCCCTCGCCGTCGGCGGGCAGCTCCTGAAGGGTAGCGTTGCCGAACAAGAACTTGCGATAGGCATCGGCGACGAGGTCGGAGATGCTTTTGAAGGGATTGAGAATTCCGCCGAAAATCGATTTCTCGTCGATCGTCTGGCCGGCGAAGTCCATGAGCGGCCGGATCACCATGTCCATCAGGTTCTCGGCCTGGTCGTTGGCGTTGAACTTCAGTTTCTTCCAGTTCAATCCAAGAACGCCGGCCGTGATTGAGCCGCCGGAGACGCTGGAAACTCTGGCCAGCTTTCGCAACTGTCCGAGTTCATTTAACCGAATCAGCGTCCCAAGATGAAACACCATGGCGCGATATCCGCCGCCGGAAAGACACAAGGCCACTCCGGGACGAGGCTGCTTGCTTTCATCATCGCCAGAGATAAATCGAACCGGCTCGAGCAGTTTGCGGGTTTCTTCGGTTGTTTGCGGCATCTTCGTCAACTCCTTTCAGGCGGGTACAACTCCTTGGACCGAAGGTGCATGATCCCTACAAGAAATTCCGCTGACTGGTTACGCGGCCATTCGTCGCCGAAGCTCCTTACCTGTCCCGGAGCGGTAGGCTAAGCCGGCAGACGATAGGAAAAAGCCAAGAGGCGGCACTCAATGTGCATCGAGCGGAAAATCATCGCGGTACATCTGAAATATTGTGTGGGCTCACCGGGAATGTGGGGACACTCTAGCAGAGCGATGTTGCAAACGGAAGATGTTGTTTCGATTTTTGCTGCGGGACGAGGCATCTTACAAAATGAAATAGAAGCTCCTGGCATCTGGCTTTACCGGAGGAAGGTACCATTGAAAACGAGGCGGTTAAACGTTGCTTCTTGCAAAATCGCAAGATCGTCTGGTCGGAACTCCGACCGCTGATTCCCTTTGCACGGATTGTGTAACAGCAGTACGTGATGCTACTTAACTCCCTTCGCTAAGCGCAGAGCCTTACACCTCCATCACGCCCGACTAAGTAACTGTATTACCAGGGGATGTTGTCAGCTTTCCCGAATAGAGACTTCACAGGCGATGGTTCCGTTTCTGTAAAACGACTCACTCGAGCAAGACTCTTGAATAAGCTTCCCTTACTGGCATTGATCTGGTAAAGTTCAGCGCGCTAGCCCCCTAGTATTTCCAACAGTAGAGGTCGGCCATGAGTCCCGGAGCCGCCGCAGCCGCCAGGCAGCGCCTGAAATCCAACGGACCAGATCCGAGAAGGCCTGTTCCCAGACCTGTCTTTCGCTGGTTGCGTGCTTTTGCCTTCGATCCCAGTCGCGGAAAAAACTATGGAAACTACATGACGCTGCAGGTGCCGTTTGAGCACCCGCTGGCACCGGGGCCGGTGGGCAGCTACCTGGCCGTCGTCGATTACGATCCGGGTAATCAGTGCTACTACGAGTCTGTCGATCTAAACGATCGTTGGATTCTGGCCAATGCCGGGATAGCGCCGACTGAATCCGATCCCCGCTTTCATCAGCAGATGGTGTATGCGGTGGTCAGCGAAACCATCCAGCGTTTTGAATATGCGCTCGGGCGCCGTATTCGATGGCGCAGGCGAAAGTATCGCCACAAATCACCGTTTCAGGGCAGGTTGCTGGTGTTCCCGCACGGCGTCCAGGAGGCCAACGCCTTCTATGATCCCAATCTGCACGCCCTGGTTTTCGGATACTTCCGGGCGTCGGAAACCGATCCGGGAAATAATCTTCCCAATCAGACGATCTTTACCTGTCTTGCTCATGACGTGGTTGCGCATGAGACGACGCATGCCTTGCTGGACAGCATTCGTCCCGCGTTCATGCAGCCCACCAATATCGATGTTGCAGCATTCCACGAAGGATTTGCGGACATCGTTGCGCTCTTTCAGCACTTCAGCATCAAAGAGGCGGTACTGGAGGCGCTCAGAGGGACGGGCGGAGCGCTTTTTTCCGAGCACCTGTCTCCGGCGGCGCCGCCGGGAAAAGATGGAGTCCGTATCACGGCCCAGATTGGGCAGCGGAATCCTCTGGTGGGAATGGCGGATCAGTTTGGCGACGCCATCGGCCTGCACCGGCCCCTGCGCAGCGCAATCGGCACACCGCCGGACGCGAAGGCGCTCGAATCCATGACCGAGGCGCACGATCGCGGCTCGATTCTGGTAGCGGCGATCTTCGACGCCTTCTTCACCGCCTTCGTGAGACGTACCATCGATCTGTGGCGCATTGCGGGAATTTCCCGCGAGCGGGGTGAGGATGTAGAACTCCATCCTGACCTGCTGGGGAGACTTTGCGACGAAGTGAGTAAGACTGCCGGGCACTTTCAGACCATGTGCATCCGGGGGCTCGATTATTGCCCTCCAGTGGACATCACCTTTGGCGATTATCTGCGGGCACTGATTACAGCCGACTACGACACGGTGCGGGACGATGATCTGGGGTATCGGGCGGCGTTGGTCGATGCCTTCCGTCTGCGGGGCATTCGCCCGGAAGCCGTTACTTCGTACTCCGAGGAATCGCTGCTTTGGATTCCGCCGGAAAGCAAGCATCGGTTGAAGCTCGAGACCTTGCAGCGCCCGGATCCCAACGCCTCGGAGGTTGAGTTCGCCGCCATCGAAAAGAGCAATGCCCGACAACTCCACGCCTTTGCCTGCGCAAACGCAAAAGTATTTGGCCTGAATCACTTCAACCGCAGGCACATTGCAGTGGACTCATTCCACTTTGTGGTTCGGCCCAATCCCGATACGCTCCTGCCCACTTCGGAAATGGTCGCCGTCATCGTGGAGCGGCTGGAACAGCCTGAGAAGAAAGGAGGCGGCACGGCATTCGGCGGCGTGACGCTGCTGTTCAACGAAGACGGAACTCTGCGTTACGCGGTACGCAAGAGCCTGCGTAACGACCGTCCCGAGAAGCAGGCCTTCTTCCGCCAACTGTTGTGGGAAAGCGTGCCCCGTGGAGCCTACGAAGCCATGAAAACAGGCCAGATCGACTTTCGTGCTCTTCATCAGAGGTATTGAGATGGCAAAAACGAAACCGCAGGGCAGGCGCAAAAGCCATCCAACCGGCGGCTCAGCCCCGGAGATCAACATTCGCATGTACCGTGTCGGGTTCGGCGATTGTTTTCTCGTGACGCTTGCGGGCAAGTACCACATTCTGGTCGACTGCGGGGTGCACAACAAAGGCAATATCGCAGTCGACGGCGAGAGCCTGATCGACAAGGCCTTTCACAATATTCAGTCGGTTACCGGAGGAACCCTGCATCTGGTGATCGCCACTCACGCCCATCAGGATCACGTTTCCGGTTACGGGAAATTTGCCGACGAATTCCGCAAGTTCCATGTCGGTGAGGTGTGGATGCCATGGACCGACGATCTGAACAATTCCACGGCGCGGAAATGGCACAAAAAGAAAACTGCCCTGGTGGGGCTGCTCGGGAGTCACTTTGCCGCGACCGGCGATCTCGAGGCCCTGGCCGCGGTGCAGAACGCCGAGCCAAATGGGGCAGCCATGTCTGCTCTGCGAGACGGATTCGGTTCGGGAAAGGTCAGATATCTCAAAGCGGGAGATTCGGCGGAGACTCCCGGGGGTATTCAGGGTTTTTCTGCCCGCATATTGGGACCGCCTGAGGATCAAAGCTTCATCAGCAGGATGGATCCGCCGGGCGGAGATCACTACCTCCGCATGGTGGCCGATACTCTAGAAGGCGGCAAAGTTCAGCCGTTCGCAACCTGGCAACTGAAAGCCAAAAGTTTGTTGCCCAATTGGCCGAAACTCGACGCCAGGGTGATTGCAGCGCTAAAGGAATCGACCAGCTTCGCAGCACGCGATGTGGCGTTCTCCCTGGACAAGCTGCTCAACAACACCAGCATTGTTGCTCTCTTTTCCTGGCGAGGGAAGCATCTCCTTTTTCCCGGCGATGCGCAGTACGGCGACTGGTCTTCCTGGTACAAGAAAAGCGGCAGCGAGGTCCTCTCCGATATCTGCTTCTACAAGGTCGCGCATCACGGGAGCTGGAACGCCACACCAAAAGGAGCGGTGGAATTGATGCCTGAGCATGGTTTTGCAGCCATGATGTCGACGCAATCCGTGCCATGGCCGTCGATTCCGCGGGAAGGTCTGATAGAAGGTCTAACGGAGCGGACGGGCGGAAGAGTCGCTCGCAGCGATTCCATTCCGGTACCGGGAAAAGCACCCCAAGGGCCGGCGCTCAAACTGGGAAAGGATTTCAAGCCCGGCCAGTATTCGCAGGGGGAGTTCTGGATTGACTGCACGATTGCCTGACTACTCAGCGGCAATCGATCACAACTTCGAAAGCACAACAGCTGAACAGGAGGAAATATGGCCGAAATTATTACCTGTACTCCGAAATCACTACCCCGCAATCTCTGGGTCGCAGCGGCGCAGAGGGCGGTCGAAATCAATCCGCTCAACCATGCTCCGGTCGAGCGGTTAGCCACGGTAATACCTGGATTCAAGGCGCAGCCCGAGCACCTTGCCGTGGTGATCACGAAATACTGGCAGACGCATAAAGTCAGCCTGACGGTATCCTTCATGGATAATCCACCTGCGAATCTGCGCAAAAGAATCCTGCAGCACATGAATGCATGGAACAAGACGGCCAACGTGAACTTTGTTGAGACCAAGCGCGACGGACAGGTGCGAATCGCCCGGGAGGTGGACGGTTACTGGTCCTACATTGGAACCGACGTGCTCAGCATTCCGGCCGGCCAGCACACCATGAACCTGCAGGAATTCACAATGCAGACGCCGGAGTCGGAATTTCACCGCGTTGCAAGGCACGAGACCGGACACACCATGGGATTTCCCCATGAGCACATGCGGCGCGAACTGGTCGACAAGATCGATCCCCAGAAAGCGATCGCCTTCTTCGGCCAGACGCAAGGATGGAGTCCTGACGAGGTGCGGCAGCAGGTACTGACTCCCATCGAAGAATCATCGATTCGAGGCACGGCACACGCTGATCCGAACTCCATCATGTGTTATCAGATTCCGGGCACCATCACCAAAGACGGCAAGCCGATTATCGGCGGCAAGGATATCGACGCTTCCGACTTCCAGTTTGTGGCCCAGATTTATCCCAAGGGCGCAAAGGCCCCGGCCAAGGCGCCTGCCCGTCGCAGAGCCGCACGTGCGGGACGCTGATAGTCTCAAATGGGGGAACGTCATTGAAAGAGTTCTCAAAGTAAGCCAATCGGTCAACTTACTTGAAAAACGGCGAGGAGACTCGCCGTTTCTTTTTTCTGCAATCACTGATTAATGGGAGATTAAATAGCGTCGCCGAATAATCTTTTCGTTCCTTTTTGGTAGTTTCCGCCCTACAAGAACTGGGAAGTTCACGATGCGAAAGTGGCCGCAACCTTCTCTGTTTTGGTTTCACTGGACCGAAATGTACCCCTGCGGAAGCTCCGATCGGCGATCTTGGCTACAAATGGCTTGTAGATCTGCATCTGCAGAGGGGCAGCAGGCTCCATTCCTCTCGCGCTCTGGCCGCGCGGAATTAAGTATCTCGCGTATTCCGGTACTGAATGCTTGTTCGCGGCTGCTGGCAGAGGGCTACTTTGAAACCTGTTCCGGAGTTGGAACCTTGGACACAGCAGCAGGCGCTCAGAATCGCGCCTGTCAACCGTCGCCGAGCAGCTTTTCTCATCCCTTGCGGAACCTATATGCGGGCTTTGTGTTTCACGCCCCACTTCGCCATCAGTGCGAGCACCGGGACCAGAGTCCGTCCATACGGGGTTAACGAGTACTCCACGCCATCCCATCTCTTTGCCGAGGCACGGCGACATACAATACTGTCCAGTTCCAGCTCTTTCAATTGTTGTGTGGCTACCTTCCGTGTTGCTTCTGGTATCTCCCGAAGCAGTTTCCCAAATCGAAGCGGCTTTCGCTTGAGAGCATTCACGATTATCGGTTTCCATTTCCCTCTGATGACATCCGCAGTCACTCTCACTGAACATTCAGATAATTTCATTTTTATTGACGCTTTCAGTTACAAAAAAGTGCGTACTGGACGAGTCGCAGCGCATTGCCAATGATATTTGAGAATCTCATTCCGGGGAGACAGCGCAAACCAGCGAATTCTTCAGCCCAGATTCATCCCACCCTGCAACTCACAGCTTAGCTGGGCATCCGGGAGGATGTGGGACGAATTTGCAGTCAGATCGTTCAAGACAACTGCCTCCCGATGTGGAAGATTAAACTACAGCGGCGAATACTCTTCTTCGTTCCTGTTTTGGTAATTTCGTGTTACCGCAATTGAGATTTCACGATGCGAAAAGTGGCCGCAACCTTCTCTGTTTTGGTTTCACTGGACCGAAGTGTGGCTGCCCCTCTGCACAGGCAGATCTATGAGGCATTTGTAGCCAAGATCGCCGATGGGATTCTCCGCCGCGGTCAGCAGCTTCCATCCACTCGCGCCCTGGCCGCGGAATTAAGTATCTCGCGTATTCCGGTACTGAATGCATATTCGCAACTGATTGCAGAAGGTTACTTTGAAACCTGTTCCGGAATCGGAACGTTCGTGGCGCGTGAGTTGCCGCAGTCGTCGAGTCCTCGAGTTTACGCGAACGGATCTCCTTCAAAATCGGCGTCCACGCCGGCATTGCTTTCGAAATTTTGCTCTCGCGAATCCATGGCAGGCGCCGCGCCATGGCTGTATGGATTCGGCGCCTTCAGCGCCGCCCGGGTAACTCTTGAGCAGTTTCCCTCCCGCATCTGGTCGAAGCTCATCGCTCACCACGCCAGTGTGATTTCAGACAGCGATCCCCGATTTACGGACCCTATGGGGTTACGGCCTTTGCGCGAGGTGATCGCCACATATCTCAAATCCACGCGTGCAGTGAAATGTGATGCCGAGCAGATTATGCTCGTCGACGGCCGCCATCAGGCTTTGACGGTAACCTCGCAGGTTTTATTTGACCGGGGAAGCCCGGTTTGGGTGGAGGAGCCCGGATGTCCGGCTGCGCGACAGGTTTTCACGATGGCGGGTTGCGATCTGGTTGCGGTGCCGTTGGATAACGAAGGCATATGTGTTGCGCGCGGAGCCGAGTTGTGCGAACGGCCGCGCGCAGCATATGTGACACCGTCGCATCAGTTTCCTATGGGCGTGACCATGACCGTTGCCCGGCGCCAGCAGCTCCTCGATTGGGCGCATAGACTCGGTTCCTGGATCATCGAAGACGATTGGGGCTGTGAATTTCGATATGAGGGAATGCCGGTCGCATCTTTGCAGGGACTCGATACGAATGCCAGAGTTATATATATCGGTACCTTTGGCCGCAATTTGTTTCCGTCCTTGCGGCTTGCATATGTAGTGATCCCTCGCGACCTCGTAAAGTATTTCGTTGCCGCCCGCCAATCACTGGATCTCTACCCGGCATCTTTATTTCAAGCGGTGTTGACGGATTTCATCCAGGAAGGACACTTTGGCCGTCACATCCGCAGGATGCGACGGATCTATGGGCAACAGAGGGAAGCCTTGCGCGAGGGTCTGAAGGATGAATTCAGGCCACCGCTCGAAGTGAGCGCTGGCGAAGCCGGGACGCACGTGGTTGCGTTTCTCCCGAACGGAATCGCGGACCGTGAGCTCTCTTTGCAGGCGGCGCGCCAGAAGCTTTGGCTTGCTCCTCTCTCCAGCTGTTACCTGGGAAATCCCCGGCAGGGTTTTATTTTGGGATTCGGCAGCGCCAGCTCGAGCGATCTGAAAGCCGCTCTCAGTGAGTTACGGCGCCTGGTTCGAGGGACCCGGGGATCCGGTTCTTCGCACGAGGAGAGCCTTCCCGAGCTTCATCAGTTGCTCTCCTGCAACGGACCAGTGCGGGTCCTCGGCTGAGTTGTCGGTCGATTCCAGTCACCCGCAATAGAACCAAATAAGCTCATGTCGGTTGAATCCCGCCTGGTCTGCCTTCGGTCGATTGTTCTTGAAGGAGATCCCCTATGCGACTTGAGGGAAAAGCCAAATTAGGTTTCTACCCACTTCCAATCAGTGAAGCAGCACGTCTCAGACGATTCTTAAAATGCCCGGAGCCGTTTTCCGCGTTAGATCCATGCGCCGGCGATGGAACGGCATTTGCAGGACTTCTGGCCGGGAGCAATTCGAGACGTTACGGAATCGAGATCGATGCCTATCGCGCTGAACAGGCAAAAGCGAACGGGATCGAAGTTCTGCAGGCGAACATCACGGACGTGCGTTGTGCAGCGGAGTCCTTGTCACTGATCTATCTAAATCCACCATATGACTTCGAGGCAGGGCCCGCCAACAACCGAAGACTCGAAGCGGTTTTTCTGGAGCATGTTTATCGCTGGCTGAAAACAGCAGGAGTTTTGGTCTTCGTGATTCCGCAGCAGCGCTTGAAAGACTGCGCGCGCACGCTGTCGGAGCACTTTACCGACATTCAGACGTTTAGGCTCATCGATCCCGAGTGCGTCAGATACGACCAGATTGCAGTCCTGGCACTGCGTCGCAAGCGCACCCAGCAAGTGACGGACGCGGAATTGGATCAGTCGATCCGATATCTTCAAGTATTGGCCACGACTCCGAGGATTGCCTGCCTCCCGGAAGACCCGGACAGCGTCTGCGTGGTGCCTCCCTCTTCACCTGCAACTCTTACCTATATGGGAATTCCTCTGGATGAAGTGGAAGACCTGCTGCTGTCTTCATCCGCTTACCGCCAGATCAGCCGGTTGCTTTTGCGGGAACAGAACCGGGTACAGGGTCGGCCGTTGACGCCATTACATGGTGGCCATGTTGGCTTACTTTGCACGGCAGGCATGCTGAACGGTGTGTTCGGAGAGGGGAACGATCGCCATATCGCCCATTGGCGATCGATAAAGTTCGTCGATCATTGGGAGGAAGACGAGGACGATGGCGTCAAAATATTGCACGATCGCGAGCGATTTTCCCATGAACTCACGCTGTTATTCGCCGACGGCAGGACGAGGATCCTCACCCACGAGAAACCGCAGGATCCAAGATCACAGCACCTGAAAACATAGACAACGAGTTCATCACTGGAGCGTCTGCGGGCCTTTGCAGAATAAGTTGGCCAATTCCAAAACGGTCTCCTCGGCCGGGGTATTTTCCTGTAGACGCAAGGTTATATAGCGACGCCCAAATTGTTTCGCATCCTCATGATCCACCAGTGCGTGGTCGATGATGATCGCTCCGATATCGAATCCGTCAAGCTTCCGCCAGGCGTCATCCATGTTCTGGGCCAGCAGGGTACGGAACCCGGCGGCTTGCAGCGCCGCTTTCCTCGCACTTTGCTTCGATTCGTCTCCACCGATTAACAAAACGATCACTCGCTGAATATCAGATATTCACAGGTGCAGGTCAAGGACAGCACTGGTGCGTCACCGCCGCTGCGCGCGGTTCATTGCTTGCTCGAAGGAGGAGCCTCAGATGAAGAATGCCCACCTTCGTTTCGGATGGCTCACCTATAACAAGCGCACAGAACTCACCACCACTCACTTCAAAGTGCATTTAGATCGATTTGTGGGAGAAGTCAATTCTGCCCCGCCCCGGCGGGCGCAGGCACATCTGGTTTCCGCGATCGGCAGCGATACGCAAATTGCCGCGATAGGCGCAGCGATGTCGATGGAAGAGGAATTCGTGGTGGAGGGCCCCGGAATAGAACCCATTAAGGTGTCTCTGGGGCGAAAGGCCCAGACTTACAGGGGTTCGTTGCAGTTGGCCGATCGTAAGCGCCCCCTGCGGCATTTGATCGGAATATCGCAGGAGTTCCTGAATCTCACGACCACGGCGAGTAGCGCCAGAACCCTTGTGATTGACTCAACTCCGGCGGTGCTATGGCCGGTCTTCGCAGGCTTACACGGCCTGCCTGCCGTGCCCGATTGGGCGGACTGGTTTTGTCGGCAACTGCAAAAGCAAAAGGCGATTACTCCCGTTCTGGGCATCGGCTGCAATCCCGTACTCATTCGCGGCGACAAAGAAAAGTTCCTCACCTGGCTCAGTCGTGGAGTTGAAAGAGGCGATATCTGTCTCCCCCAGCGCTGCGGCCGAATCGACTGGCCGGTCCTGAGCCTCAAGCAAGTACTCCATCCCTGTCCCTGACTGTCTCCGAAGTGGCAAAGCTGTCCTGCCGGTCATTCCCTCCACTCGCTCTCAGAATCCCACCAGTAGCCAGAGGCGATCTCGATGCATGAACTTTTGACGATCTATGACTACATGCGTTCCTACTCGCAGCTTCTCGGGGAACGCATTCTCGACGAATATGCCGCGCTTCATAGCTTTCACGATCAAGTGTCGCCCCGCCTCAAGCAGCTGCTGCGTACTCCTTTTGCCGCCCAACAGATCGCCATCATGGGAGTCGTCAAACGCTGGCAGGCGGCACGAACGGCATTGATCGTCGCCGAGTGCGGCACCGGCAAAACTTTGATGGCTCTGGCGGCTATGCATGCGCATAGTCCGAAGCCTCATTACACCGCGCTCGCAATGGTTCCGCCCCACCTTGTACTCAAATGGGCACGCGAAGCTTTCTTGACCATACCGGGCATACGAGTCTTTCTGGTCGATGGTCTGCGGAATGGAGGCGAGCCGAACCAGCCGCATGGCATCAATGAAGTCCGCTTGGTGAAAGGACGGGTCCTGCGCGATGGAATCAGAAGTTCTCTGAGTGATCTCCGCATGGCCAGGTTCCACACCAGCGCGCGTAAACGTTGGAGCTCTGTCTGCTCGCAGCCGGCATTATTCATCGTGGGCAGAGAACGGGCCAAGCTGGGCTATTTTTGGCGGCACGCCTTCGTGATCCCGCGTTCAGGAAGATACTTTGGGTGTGCGGTCAATCCCGATAGCGGAAAGCCGGTGATGGTCGGTGACGAACGTCGTCTGACGGCGGAAGACTTTCTGGAAGCCAAGATTGGCGAAGTCGTCGACCGGTGCGGGGACCAAAGCAGGAAGCAAATTCATAGCGCACTCTGGCAGGCGGATGAAACAAAGATTCCGCGGATGGCGCCGGTCGAGTTCATCGGCCGATACATGCCCAGGTGGTTCGACTACGCGATATGCGATGAGATCCACCAGCTCGCGGGCGACACAGCACAGGGGAATGCCCTCGGAACTCTGGCATCCTGCACCGACAGAGTACTCGGTTTGACCGGAACACTGCTGGGCGGATACGCGGATGATGTCTTCAACACGTTGTTTCGTCTGGAAGCAGCGAAGATGAAGCAGCGCGGCTACGAATGGGGCGCCTCCGGGCGTACTGCGTTCGTTCAGGACTACGGAGTTCTGGAAACCGTAACCAAGGTCGAAGCCATAGACAACGCGTGCTCAAACGCGAGGAGCACAACCAGTGTGCACCGCAAGCCGGGAGCCTCGCCGTTACTCTTCGGTGAATTCCTGATGCAGTTGTGCGCCTTCGTCTTCCTGGATGACATCTCTTCAGAACTCCCTGCGTATGAAGAGGAGTTAGTTGGGGTGGCAATGGACGACGAGATGCGCGTCGCCTACGAGGAACTTGAGCAAAGTATCCGTGAGGCTCTGCGCAAAAACCGACGGAACCGATCGGTACTTTCAACCATGCTGAATGCATTGCTGGTCTATCCCGACCATCCCTTTGGCATTGGTACGCTTTACGGCGTTCGCTTCGACGCGGAAGCGCGACGCAAGGTGAAGTTTGTGATCGCTGAGCCACGCGACCTCGCGGAAGACTGCCAGTACTCAAAGGAGCGGGAACTCGTTGCGCGTGTCAAAAAGGAATTAGCGGAGGGCCGACGGTGCCAGATCTTCGCGGTCTACACTCGCAAGCACGATGTTAACGCCCGACTCGAGAAAATCCTGAAAGAGGCGGGGATTCACACCGCCGTGCTGCGCGCAAACGTCGATACTGCCAAACGCGAAGCATGGTACGAGAAACAAATCAGACAAGGGGTACAGGCGGTTATTGCGCACCCCAGACTGGTCGAGACCGGCCTTGACCTGCTTGAGTTTCCGACCATTATCTTTTACGAGTCCGGCTACTCGCTGCATACCTTGCGTCAGGCCAGCCGCCGCTCCTGGCGTATCGGACAGAGGCGGCCGGTGCGGGTGATCTTTCTTTGTTACGAGAACACCATGCAAACGGCATGTTTGCGGTTAATGGGAAAGAAGCTGCTGGTAGCGTTGACTATGGAAGGGAAGTTCGCTGGAGAGGGATTGCAGAATGTCGATGAGGACGACGATATGCTCGCCGCCATGGCGAGGGAACTGGTCGAGAAGAACGGCATCGGAGAAAGCGCCGACGCGGTGTGGAGGTCGCTCCATGCCGAACATCAGAAGCTGTTTCCGGCCACTTCGGATCGCAAATACGACGATTCGTCGGCTGCAGACCAATGTGATCGCGAAGGCGCCGCGCTCACACAACCTGTCGAAGGCGATCTCGATTCTGCTTTGATCGCTGTTCCTGACCGTCAGTCCGTGTTGCTTCCATGGAAGAGACGCAGAAGCCGAGCTGCAATTCCAGAACAGGGGTCATTGTTCGGCTGAATCTTTCTGCCTCTCATGAGCCCAGCTTCTTCGATTTCCTCTTACTCCTTGATTTCCTCGATTCGCTCGACGGCGATTGCTTTCGAGCCGCCGCGGCTATAGATCGTGCCAGAAACCTTGACGAGCTTGCCTACGTACGGAAGCAGCTTTGAGCGGATCTCCTTGGCAGGCATTTCGGCTGAAAGGATGGAAGACTTGTTCTTGCCTGGTGAGAATGACCAAAGACGCTCCCGAACTATTCTGATCCGCAGGGTTGATGGCGAGAACTATTCCAAACAGCGCCGCGACTCCGAACAGAAGCAGGGCGCCAAATTTTGCCAACCTCATGAGTCCTCCTTAAATGGAACTGCCAATCAATTATTGTTGTCGTCCCACAGCAATAGTTCAGTTATCATCGAACTATGAATGCAGGGGCTGAGCTGGCCGAAATCGCATTTTGCATCGGCGACCCATCGCGCGCGTCCATGCTGTGGAGTCTCATGGGACGAAAAAAAGCGAGACCGGCCAGCGAGCTGGCCATGCTGGCGAACGTATCGCCGCAGACCGCCAGCAATCATCTGAAAACCCTCGTGAACGCCCGTCTCTTAAAAGTCTCCCCGATGGGAAGGAATAAGTTTTGCAGGCTGAGCGATGCGTCTGTGGCGGCCGCGCTCGAGTCGCTGATGGTGGTTGCGCGCCCGGAAATCAAAGCCGGCGGAATCGCCGAGCGGACCGCGCCCTGGCCGAAGGGCGCCCACCCAAAAGAGGCCGCAGTGGAGGAAAAGCGCGTAGCGACCACTGATCTTTGGTTTAAGTCTTTAGGGCGAACCTAATCTGGCGAGATCTAGTGGCTTCTCGGAACCCTAACTGATTGACATTACCCATTGGCCATTCCCTTGAACGGTTCTTACCATTAACCCCTTTCCCATTTCGAATCCCAGAACGAATTGTTTCCTTGTCTGGAGAGTGCGATGGACAGCAACACAGTTTCAAGTTCCGTTTTCGGACCTTCCGCTAAGGCAATCCTTTTGAATGCAGATGAAGTGGCTCAGATTCTGCGTGTTCCGAGAAGTTGGGTTGTACGCCATCTCAGCGAACTCCCTGTAGTTCGGCTCGGTCGTTATGTGGCGTTTCCGGCGCCCTGAAATTGAGCGCTTTCTCGAAAAGCGAGCGAGAGCTTGCCAATGATTTCCCCTGGTGCTACTCATAGGTCACGGTTGGAGCACCACGGAAAGGAAAGCGTGGTGCGAGAAGCCATAATGCCAATGCTGGACATGACAAACGCAAGACACTGGAATGTGCGAGACAAATCAATAGAAATAATGTTGCGCCTGGGTCTGGGCGTCGTGTGCCTCGGTGCCTTTTGGGCGGCTCAGGCAGAATCTATTCCGACCGATTCTCCACGCTGGCAGCTTGAGGGTCAGGCAAAAGTTACCGAATACTTGGGACGGCGTTGTCTCTCCTTGGCAGGCGGTAGCGCCTCGCTGAAGGATTTCGAAATGACAGATGGAGTGATCGACGTAGACATGGCCGGCAGCGGAGCACGCGGATTTTACAACATCCTTTTCCGCACACAACCAGACGGCAACAGCGAGGAGGTTTATCTGCGGCCACACAAGACCGGTCTGGACGACGCCCAGCAATATACGCCGATCCTGAACGGAGCAGCCGTCTGGCAAATCTACAACGGTCCAGGTTTCACCCGAGCCGTCGATATTCCGAGAGGTGTTTGGTTTCATGTGCGCCTCGAGATAACCAGTGCTCAGGCGAAGTTATACGTCAACGATATGCGCGAGCCTTCGCTCGTCATAAACGATTTGAAAAGTGGAATTCGCAAAGGTGGCGTTGGCTTGGAGGGTACTTACTTCTCGAATTTCGAAATACGCGAAACGTCACCCGCAGCGTGGGAGCGTCATGAGCCCGCTATGCCGCCGGCAACAATCACAAAATGGAACCTGTCGCCGAGTCTGGATGCCTTAGATCGCGATCTCGAACACCCGCTATCGAAATCGGAAGCGGCCGCGATGAAGTGGAAGGAGGTCACGGCGGAGCCGCCGGGATTCGTAGTTATCAATCGGTACCGGAGGAGCCCGGAAGTCAACCCCACCTTTGCAAACGATTTCTCAAAACGCCTTGAGCTGCAAAAAGGAATGAAGGTGGTTTACGGGCGCACTACGATCGTTTCGGATCGCGATCAACTAAAGAAACTCAATGTCGGATATAGTGACGAAGTAAGCGTCTTTCTGAACGACAAGATTCTTTACCGCGGCAGAAGTGCCCAACGCTTCCGGGACCCCGGATTTCTAGGCATAGTCAATCCAGAAAACGACGCAGTATATTTGCCACTCAAAAAGGGACGCAACGAATTGATGCTGGCCGTGAGCGAGCTAATCGGCGGCTGGGGGTTTATTTGCCGCTTCGATAACATGGACGGAGTTCACTAGGGTTATCCTATTTACAGAAAGCCGTTCGACTTGATTTGCGAAAGAGCGAAAAACAATGAATGGTCGGGGAGAGAGGATTTGAACCTCCGACCCCCTGTCCCGAAAAAGCGGCTAGAACGCTATGTTGTTG